>NZ_JACFYV010000096.1:0-22788 GCF_016759955.1 Burkholderia sp. KCJ3K979 | reverse complement strand
GGGGCGGATTGTCGCTACCGCCGCCGCATGCGGAAAGAAGGGGGGCGGCAAGGGCCGCCGCCAGAATGAGGTTGCGCTTCATGTTGCTCCTCCAGATTTGTCTTTGTGCGGCGGCCAGCTCCCTGTCGGCCGCTTCTGTTGGTCGTACTCGTCCTGCCTGCGCCGTGCCGAGCGCCTTCGTGCCTTCCCTGCCATCCGCGGCGGCAGGCCGGCCGCCGCGTCCTCGATCGCTACTTGCTGATCTGCGCGCCCACGCCGAAGTACGGGGTCGACGACGTCGTCGAATTCGCCGACGTCGACGTGACGCCGCCGTTCACCGTGCCCTGGATCAGCGCCGCATACAGGCCGCCCGTCGCGATCACCACGCCCGATGCGGACGGGTAGCTCGCGCCGCTCGGCGGGGTGGTCTTCGCGTTCAGCAGGCCCGGCGTCGTCTGGCCGTAGTCGAGCGTGAAGCCGTCTTCCTCGGCTTGCGTGGACGGGTTGATGAACGACGCGTTGCTGCCGCGGATCAGCGCGGCCGTGTACTTGAAGTTCGAGTCCGCGCCCGCGTAGCCGCCATCGATCGTGCCCGACGTGACGGCCGTCGCCGCGCCGAGCACCGCGATGCCCGATTCGTCGTCGACCTGCGCGTCGAGGTGCAGCGGCGGCGTGCCGAGATTCACGTTGCCCGTGCGCACGATCACCGGCACCGTCGCGCCGTTGAGCTGGCCGATCACCATGTGCGCGGTCGCCGACTTGCCGGTCGCGCCGACGATCGGCAGTTGCGTCTGCGGCAGCGTCTGCGGCGCCTTGGTGCTGTCGAAGTAGCCGCCGTTCGCGCTCGTCTTCCACGGATCGCCGGTGGTCTGGCAGCCGCCCGACCCGCTCGACGTGCACGCGCCGTTCGCGTCGAACGTCTCGCTCGAGTTCGAGCCCTTCGTCGCGTAGTTGCCCGACGGCACGAGGTGGTAGAGCAGCGCGTTGTACGTGCCCGGCAGCTTCGAGAGGTCGGTCGTCGTGTTCGCGAAGCCGAGGAACGGATAGAAGTCGAAGTGACGGTTCGGCACCTGGCCGACGTTCTGCACGACGCCCGGGATGATCGTCAGCCCGTCGTACTGGATCGTCGCGCCGGGAATGCCGCCGCCCGCCACGCCCATGCCGACCAGCAGCATCGGCGGGTTCGCCTGGTTGAAGTCGGCGGCCGTCGAATAGGTCGAGCCGTCCGGCGCGGGGCCGGTGCCCGGCGTGAGGACGAACGCGCAGCGCGTCTGCTCGGCGGTCGGCAGCGTGCCGGTCGGCGGGTGGATGACCTTGCCGGTGATGGTCGTGCCGACGCGGCTCGGCGTGACGGTGCCGGTCTTCAGCGGAATCGGCGATTCAAGCCACTTGAGCGTGTACGTCATCGCGACCGCGTCGATGTTGACGCTGACGATCTCGCCGCTCCCCGCGCCGCCGAGATACGTGCTCTTCACGATATCCGCGTTGGCCGGGCACAGTGCGCCGTTGATGGGCTGCGAAGGCGGCTGCCCTTGCGTGCCGCAACTCGAGCCGGAACATTGGGGCGCATTGATCGGCGCGAGCGCGCCGCCGGAGTCCCCCCCACCACATGCAACCAGGAAAGGGGCAATGGCAAAGGCCGTTGCCACCCCCTTCGATAAGGCGTGCGACATGCCGCTGTCTCCAATCGTTTAATTGTGCGAGCTAATGTCGCTGCCTGGGTTTTTGCTGTCAATTGATGAACCCGTCTAAAAAAGGCGATTGAAACGGGAGTCGCGATTTGAATCCTTGCCCGATAAGGCAATGAGTAAGAATTTAAACGCGAGACAGGCTGCCGAAAGCTGCCGGAGTGGGGGATGCGCGACGCCCGGCACGCTCTCGCAGCGCCTTCCTGCGTATAACGGCAGTGTTTAAATCGACGGGTATCCGGTTTATCCCTATTCGGGATTGACTGGATGAGGAGGGGCTGGATTAATTCACTTGTAATCGCGCAATGGAAAGCTTGTAAATATTTGTAAAGGCGCGATCCGGTGTTTTTATATATTGCCTGATACGGGTAAATAAAAAGCCGGCCAGTGGCCGGCTTTGCATGGCATGCGATGCTGAATCAGCGTTTGAGGCCCGCGTCCTCGGCCGCGCCGATGTTGAGGTTCATGCACTGGATCGCGGCGCCCGACGCGCCCTTGCCGAGGTTGTCGAGGCGCGCGACGGTGACGAAGCGCTCCGCGTTGCCGAACACGAACAGGTCGACGCGGTTCGTGTCGTTGTTCGCCTGCACGTCGAAGAAGCCGCTGTCGAGGTTGGCTTCCGCGTCGAACGGTGCGACGCGCACGAACGCCTCGTCCGCATAGTACTCGGCGAACACGCGCTGCACGTCCTGCGGCGTCGCGCGCTTCGCGAGCTGCTCGGGCGTGAAGTAGGTTGTCACCGCGAGGCCCTTCAGGAACGGGCCGACGATCGGCGTGAAGATCGGCGCGTTCGCGAGGCCCGTGTGCGCGGCCATTTCCGGCAGGTGCTTGTGCGTGAGGCCGAGCGCGTACGGGCGCGGGCTCGCGAGCTTGCCGCCCGGTGTGGCGCTTTCGTACTCGGCGATCATCGACTTGCCGCCGCCGCTGTAGCCGGTGATCGAGTAGCTGTGCGCGGCGAACGTCGGCGCGACGATGCCCGCATCGACGAGCGGACGCATCGCGAGCACGAACGCCGATGCGTGGCAGCCGGGCACCGCGATGCGCTTCGACGTACGAATCTTCTCGCGCTGCGCGCGGGTCAGCTCCGGCAGGCCGTACGCCCAGTCGGGATTCGTGCGGAACGCGGTGCTCGCATCGATCAGCGTGGTGTTCGGGTTCTCGACGAGCGACGCGGATTCGCGCGACGCGACGTCCGGCAGGCACAGGAACGTGACGTCCGACGCGTTGATCAGGCGGCGGCGCTCGTCGACGTCCTTGCGCTTCGCTTCATCGATGCGCAGGATCTCGATGTCGCTGCGTGCCGACAGGTATTCGAAGATCTTGAGGCCGGTCGTGCCTTCCTGGCCGTCGACAAAAACTTTGGTGCTCATTTCGCTCTCACTGAATGAAACGGGAGCCGCGGCGCCCTGAAACCGCCATTCTAAGACGTCATCCGGCGGCACTGCACCGCGCGGGGCGAAAAAAGACGGCCCGCGGGCCGTCCTGGTGTCCGTTTGACGCCCGCCGGCCCGCGCGCGGGCCGGGGAGGGGGCGTGCTCAGCGGGCGCCGGCGTCCCAGCGCGCCGTCGCTTCGGCGACGCGCCGGCCGAATGCCTTGCCGGTCTCGAGGTCGCCCGGCAGCGGCCCCTCGTCGGGCGTCGCATCCGCCGGCGACTGCGCGAGCAGGCCCGTGGAGCCGCCGAGGTAATTGATGTCGTTACGCGTGGCCGCCTTCGAGTTCGCCGGCATCAGGCTCGTGCCGACCCACACCATCCCATGCTGCATCGCCAGCGTGACGAAATATTGAATCGTCGAGAACTTGTCGCCGTTCATCGTCGCGGAGTTCGTGAAGCCCGCGGCGATCTTGTCCTTCCACTTCTGCGTAAACCACGCTTTCGACGTGGCATCGGCGAACTGCTTGAACTGTGCCGACGGGCCGCCCATGTAGGTGGGCGCGCCGAAGACGATCGCGTCGGCCGCGTCGAGCGCGGCCCAGCCTGCGTCGTCGAGGTCGCCGACGGCGATCAGGCGTACGTTCGCGCCGGCATCCTGCGCACCCGCGTGCACGGCTTCGGCCAGTTTCTGCGTATGACCGTAGCCGCTGTGATAGACGATGACGATGTTCGACATGAAGCGTTCTCCGGAAAGGGACGGGAACGGCGGACCGCAGGCTCGCCGCGTCACGCGTCGCCGGCAGGCGGCGCGACGGTCGCGCGGCAAGTCATGCCGTGACCGGTGACGACGAGTCTAGCAAGCCGAAATGACGAGACAACGTGCGTGCGCGGCGCACTGAAATTCGCGGTGGCCGGCAATCGCGGCGGCGGTGCCCGGCAGGACGTGGCTACTGCCCGTAAGTGACCGTGAGTTGCGCGGTGCCGATCGCGAGCGTGCCGATCTCGTGCTCGAACATCGGCGCAGGGCGGCCCTGCGAGACGCGCAGGTCGGTGCCTTTCAGCGCGTAGACGGTGATCACGTAGCGATGCGGCTTGCCGGGCGGCGGGCACGGGCCGCCGTAGCCGTCGAGCCCGAAGTCGTTGCGCGCCTCGCTCGCGCCGATGCGGCGCAGGAAGCCGGAGGCGCTGGCGTCGGCCGGCAGGCTCGTGACGGTCGCCGGGATGCCCGCGACGGCCCAGTGCCACCAGCCGTGCCCGGGCGCGTCGGGATCGAAGATCGTGACCGCATAGCCGCGCGTGCCGGGCGGCGGGTTGTGCCATGCGAGTTGCGGCGAGCGGTTCGCGCCCTTGCAGTCGCCGCGATCGAACACGTTCGCGAGCCGCACGCGCGCGCCGGGCGTCAGGTCGTCGCTCGTCACGGTGAACGGGCCTTCGGCACGCGCGGGCAGCGCCGCGAAAACGGCGGCGCACAGGAGGGCGGAGAGAAGAAACGGAGAAGGGCGACCCGATGGCGCAGGCGGAGTGATCCGGCGATCCACACGCATATGGCGCTTCTCCCGTCACGTGGGCCGGGCCGAACCGCCCGGCATTGTTGGCGTTGTATGTTGCCCGCAGCGCTGAGGGCGGCGATGGATCAAGTCTAGCATTAGGGTTCGATGAGCGACGCCCGCCGTCGCGCGCGATTGCGATGGGTCAGCGCGCCGGTCGACGGACGAAAAAAAACCGCCTGCGATCAAGCAGGCGGTTTTCTTGGCCAGTGCGCCGGCACGCGTGCCGGCGTGGCGTCATTCCTTCGGGGCCGTCGCGCCGCCGTGCGCGGCCGACCATTCGGCCGGTGCGTGCAGGAATTTCTCGACTTCGTCGAGCGTCTTCGTCTCGAAGTAGCCCGACGCTTTCGCGACGCGCAGCACGTCCCACCACGTCGCGAGCGCGTGCAGGTCGACGTCGATGTCCTTCAGGACCGACACGCTTTCCTTGAAGATGTCGTAGTGGAACAGCACGAAGCAGTGGTTCACCGTCGCGCCCGCGGTGCGCAGCGCGTTGACGAAGTTGATCTTGCTGCGGCTGTCGGTGGTCAGGTCTTCGACCAGCAGCACGCGCGAGCCTTCTTCCAGATGGCCTTCGATCTGCGCGTTGCGGCCGAAACCCTTCGGCTTTTTACGCACGTACTGCATCGGCACCATCATCCGGTCCGCGATCCAGGCCGCGAACGGGATGCCGGCCGTCTCGCCGCCCGCCACCGCGTCGATCTGCTCGAAGCCGATGTCGCGCGTGATCGTCGTTTCCGCCATTTCCATCAGCGCACGGCGCACGCGCGGATACGAGATCAGCTTGCGGCAGTCGATATAGACGGGGCTTGCCCAGCCGGACGTGAAGATGAACGGTTTTTCGGCATTGAAGTGCACCGCCTGCACTTCGAGCAGGATTTTGGCGGTCGTATCCGAGATCGACTGACGATCGTAGCCTGTCATGGGCATTCCTTGGGTGATGAGCGAGGAGCGGGCGCGGGCCCGGTGGCGCAGCAAGGGGAACCTGCCCGAAGGGCCGGGGCGCGATCGGCGGACCAATCGCATCGCTGCGCGCGTAGCCCGCTATTTTACCCGATTCAGGCCGGTTTTCGGCGGAATTCGCGCGGGTTCGCCATGCCGCTCACCACCGGCGAAACAAACGGGGCACGACCATCCGATGCTGATGCCGGGGATGCGGCGGTGCACCAACGGAGGTCATTTAGGGGGTGTACACTAGGCGGCCCTAAGAAATCGTTCAGTACTTTGGACCTTCCTCTTGCCATCCGCCAAGGTTCGATGGCGTGCCGATCCGGCGCGTCGCGGGCCGTCTCGCAGTCGACCATCCCCTCGATTCAAGCAGACGCGGCCGAAGGTGCTGTGTACTGAGTCGTCAATATTTCGCATGTCTCTCGCAGGTCAATCATGGACGAACAACTGAAGCAGGCCGCTCTCGCTTATCACCTGAACCCGAAACCCGGCAAGATTTCGGTCACCCCGACCAAGCCGCTGTCGAACCAGCTCGATCTGTCGCTCGCGTATTCGCCCGGCGTTGCCGCTGCGTGCGAGGCGATCCACGCCGATCCGCTCGACGCGCAGAAGTACACGTCGCGCGGCAACCTCGTCGGCGTCATCACGAACGGCACCGCCGTGCTCGGCCTCGGCAACATCGGCCCGCTGGCCGCGAAGCCGGTGATGGAAGGCAAGGGCTGCCTCTTCAAGAAATTCGCGGGCATCGACGTGTTCGACATCGAACTGTCGGAGTCCGACCCCGACAAGCTCGTCGAGGCGATCGCGATGCTCGAGCCGACGCTTGGCGGCATCAACCTCGAGGACATCAAGGCGCCGGAGTGCTTCTACATCGAGCAGAAGCTGCGCGAGCGCATGAAGATTCCCGTTTTCCACGACGACCAGCACGGCACCGCGATCATCGCGTCGGCTGCGATCCTGAACGGCCTGAAGGTCGTCGGCAAGAAGCTGTCGGAAGTGAAGCTCGTGTGTTCGGGCGCGGGCGCGGCGGCGATCGCGTGCCTGGACCTGCTGGTGAACCTCGGCCTCACGAAGTCGAACATCCTCGTCGCCGATTCGAAGGGCGTGATCTACGAAGGGCGCGGCAACCTCGATCCGTCGAAGCAGCGCTATGCGGCGAACACCGACGCGCGCACGCTTGCCGACGCGATCGTCGGCGCGGACGTATTCCTCGGCTGCTCGAGTGCGGGCGTGCTGAAGCAGGACATGGTCAAGACGATGGGCGAGCGCCCGCTGATCCTGGCGCTCGCGAACCCGGAACCGGAAATCCGCCCGGAAGACGCGAAGGCCGTGCGCCCGGACGCGATCGTCGCGACCGGCCGTTCGGACTACCCGAACCAGGTCAACAACGTGCTGTGCTTCCCGTTCATCTTCCGCGGCGCGCTCGACGTCGGCGCGACGACGATCACGGAAGAAATGAAGCTCGCGTGCGTGCGCGCGATCGCCGAGCTGGCCGAGGAAACCGACCAGAGCGAGGAAGTCGCGAAGGCGTATGAAGGCCATTCGCTCGAATTCGGGCCGGACTACCTGATTCCGAAGCCGTTCGACCCGCGCCTGATCATCAAGATCGCGCCGGCCGTGGCGCAAGCCGCGATGGATTCGGGCGTCGCCACGCGTCCGATCCAGGACATGGACGCGTACCGCGAGCAGCTCGGCGCGACCGTCTACCGCACCGGCATGGTGATGCGCCCGGTGTTCGCGGCCGCGAAGCAGAAGGAGGCCCGCATCGTGTTCGCCGAAGGCGAGGACGAGCGCGTGCTGCGCGCCGCACAGTTCGTGCTGCTGGAAAAGATCGCCAAGCCGATCATCGTCGGCCGTCCGTCGGTCGTCGACATGCGCTTGCAGAAGATCGGCTCGAAGCTGAAGGCCGGCGTCGATTTCGAAATCGTCGATCCGGAAGACGATGCGCGCTACCACCGCTACTGGCAGGCGTATCAGGAGATCGGCGCGCGCGACGGCGTGACGCCGGAAGTCGCGAAGGCCGCGATGCGCAAGTTCAACACGCTGATCGGCGCGATGCTCGTCCATCTGGGCGATGCGGACGGGATGATCTGCGGGATGATCGACACGTTCCACAGCCACCTGAAGTTCATCGAGCAGGTGCTGGGCCGCGCGAAGGGCGCCGAGCACTTCGCCGCGATGAACCTGCTGATGCTGCCGGGCCGCAACCTGTTCGTGTGCGACACGTACGTGAACGAGCTGCCGAGCGCCGACCAGCTCGCCGACATGACGATCCAGGCCGCGGCCGAGATCGAGCGCTTCGGCATCGCGCCGAAGGCCGCGCTGCTGTCGAACTCGAACTTCGGCAGCGCGCCGTCGGCGTCGTCGCGCCGGATGGCCGAGGCCCGCAAGCTGATCGTCGAACGTGCGCCGAACCTCGAAGTCGACGGCGAAATGCACGGCGACGCGGCGCTGTCGGAACTGATCCGCAAGCAGGCGTTCCCGGGCACGACGCTGTCGGGCGAAGCGAACCTGCTGATCATGCCGAACGTCGAAGCGGCGAACATCGCGTACAACCTGCTGAAGATGGTCGGCGGCGAAGGCGTGACGGTCGGCCCGTTCCTGCTCGGCGCGGCCAAGCCGGTCCACATCCTGACGCCGGCCGCGACCGTGCGCCGGATCATCAACATGACGGCCGTTGCCGCCGCGAACGTGAATACGAAGTAAGTCCACGCCCGCGTGTGCCGCGCGTTACTCGCGGCACAATGAAAAACGCCACGGAACCTGCGTTCCGTGGCGTTTTTTTTCGCCTGAACCGTAAAAGCGATGGCGGTGCGGAAAGGGCGTCCAGACCGCGAACGCCCGCCGCGCGCGCCCTTACGCGACCTGCTGGTGCGACTGCCCGCCTGCCGGCGAACGCCACTTCGCGAGCAGCGTGTCCCACTTCTGCCGCACCGCGCGCAGGTTGTTCTCCTTCACGTGGCCGTAGCCGCGAATGCCGTCCGGCAGCGCCGCGAGTTCGAGTGCGAGCGGGCGGTTGGCCGCGTTCAGCCGGGTCAGCACCTCGTCGATCAGCGTTTCGTACTCGCCGATCAGCGCGCGCTCGGTGCGGCGCTCCGCGGTGCGGCCGAACGGGTCGAGCCCCGTGCCGCGCAGGAACTTCGCCTTCGCGAGCAGCCGGAACGCCGACATCATCCACGGGCCGTACGCCTTCTTCACGAGATGGCCGTGGGCGTCCGTCTTCGCGAACAGCGGCGGCGCGAGATGGAATTTCAGCTTCCAGTCGCCTTCGAACTGCGCGGTCAGGCGCGCGAGGAACGCGGGGTCGGACTGCAGCCGCGCGACCTCGTACTCGTCCTTGTACGCCATCAGCTTGAACAGGTTGCGCGCGACCGCTTCGGTCAGCGGCTCCTGCACCGTGTCGCCGTCCGCCAGCGCACGCTCGGCGGCGCGCACCTTGTCGACGAAGGCCGCATAGCGCGACGCGTACGCGGCGTTCTGGTACGCGGTGAGGAACTCCACGCGCTTCGCGATCAGCGCGTCGACCGCCTTCTTCGTGTGCAGCGAGATCACCGTGGCGCCTTGCGCGGGGCGGGCGTCGCCGGCCACGGCCTGCTTCACGCTGGCGAGGTCGTACGCGGCGCGGCGGCCCCAGTCGAACGCCGCACGGTTCTTCTCGACCGACACCGCGTTCAGCTCGATCGCGCGTTCGAGCGACGCGAGCGTCAGCGGCAGCCAGCCTTTCTGCCACGCGTAGCCGAGCACGAACGGGTTCGTGTAGATCGCGTCGCCGAGTAGCGCGACCGCGAAGCGGTTCGCGTCGATGAAGTCCACCGCAACACCTGCGGCCGCGCGAATGTCGTTCTCGGCCGACAGGCCCGGGAACGCCCAGTTCGGGTTCTTGATGAACTCGGCGGTCGGCGTCTGCGCGCTGTTGACGACCACCCGCGTCGTGTCGTGGCGCATGCGCGACGTGCACTCGTCGCCGGCCGTGACGATCGCATCGCAACCGATCACGAGATCGGCTTCGCCCATCGCGATCCGCGTGGCGTGGATGTCGGTCGGCGCGTGCGAGATCTGCACGTGGCTCATCACGGCGCCGCCTTTCTGCGCGAGGCCGGTGACGTCGAGCACGGTCACGCCCTTGTTTTCCAGATGCGCGGCCATCCCGAGCAGCGCGCCGATCGTGACGACGCCCGTGCCGCCCACGCCGGTGACGAGCACGCCGTACGCGCGATCGATCGCCGGCAGCGTCGGTTCCGGAATCGGCGGCAATGCGCTGCCGTCGACCGACACGGCCTTCGGCTTCTTCAGCTGACCGCCCTCGACCGTGACGAAGCTCGGGCAGAACCCCTTCACGCACGAAAAGTCCTTGTTGCAGCTCGACTGGTTGATCTGGCGCTTCGTGCCGAATTCGGTTTCCAGCGGCTCGACCGACAGGCAGTTCGACTGCACCGAGCAGTCGCCGCAGCCTTCGCACACCGCGTCGTTGATCACGACGCGCTTGGCCGGGTCCGGATACGTGCCGCGTTTGCGGCGGCGGCGCTTCTCGGTCGCGCAGGTCTGGTCGTAGATCAGGATCGTCGTGCCTTCGATCTCGCGCAGCTCGCGCTGCACGTCGTCGAGCTGGTCGCGGTGATGGATCGTCACGCCCGGCGCGAGCAGCGCTTTCTGGCTGTCGTACTTTTCCGGCTCGTCGGTGACGATCACGATCTTCTTCGCGCCTTCGGACGCGAGCTGGTGCGTGATCTGCGGCACCGTCAGCACGCCGTCGACCGGCTGGCCGCCCGTCATCGCGACCGCGTCGTTGTATAGGATCTTGTAGGTGATGTTCGCCTTCGACGAGATCGCCGCGCGCACGGCCAGCAGGCCCGAGTGGAAGTAGGTGCCGTCGCCGAGGTTCGCGAACACGTGCTTTTCGTCGGTGAACGGCGCCTGGCCGATCCACGGCACGCCTTCGCCGCCCATCTGGCTGAAGGTGCTCGTGCTGCGGTCCATCCATACGGTCATGTAGTGGCAGCCGATGCCGGCGATCGCGCGCGAGCCTTCCGGCACGTTGGTCGACGTGTTGTGCGGGCAGCCCGAGCAGAACCACGGCTTGCGCTCGGTCTGCACGTGCGGCTTCGCGAGCGCCATTTCCTTCGCGTTGATCACCGCGAGCCGCGCGGCGATGCGCGCGCGCACGTCGGACGGCAATTCGAACTTCTCGAGCCGCGTCGCGATCGCCTTCGCGATGATCGCCGGCGACAGCTCGTAGTGCGCGGGCAGCAGCCAGTTGCCCATCGGCACCGACCATTCGCCGCCGGCGCCATCCTTCTCGTCGAACTTGCCGAACACGCGCGGGCGTTGCGCGTCGGGCCAGTTGTACAGCTCTTCCTTGATCGCGTATTCGAGGATCTGGCGCTTTTCCTCGACCACCAGGATTTCGTCGAGGCCGCGCGCGAATGCTTGCGCGCCCTGCGCTTCGAGCGGCCACACGCAGCCGACCTTGTACAGGCGGATACCGATCCGTGCGCAGGTTTCGTCATCGAGCCCGAGGTCGGTCAGCGCCTGGCGCACGTCCAGGTACGCCTTGCCGCCGGTCATGATCCCGAAGCGCGCGTGCGGCGAATCGATCTCGATCCGGTCGAGCTTGTTCGCCCGCACGTAGGCGAGCGCCGCGTACCACTTGTAGTCGAGCAGTCGCGCTTCCTGCACGAGCGGCGGATCGGGCCAGCGGATGTTCAGCCCGCCTTCCGGCAGGATGAAATCGGTCGGCAGCACGATCTCGGTGCGATGCGGGTCGATATCGACCGACGCCGACGATTCGACGACGTCCGTCACGCACTTGAGCGCGACCCACAGGCCCGAGTAGCGGCTCATCGCCCAGCCGTGCAGGCCGAAGTCGAGATATTCCTGCACGTTCGACGGGAACAGCACCGGCAGCCCGCAGGCCTTGAAGATGTGTTCGGACTGGTGCGCGAGCGTCGACGATTTCGCCGCGTGGTCGTCGCCGGCGAGCACCAGCACGCCGCCGTGCTGCGACGAGCCGGCCGAATTCGCGTGCTTGAAGACGTCGCCGGTGCGGTCGACGCCCGGGCCCTTGCCGTACCACATGCCGAACACGCCGTCGTATTTTGCGCCGGGGTACAGGTTCACCTGCTGCGAGCCCCACACGGCGGTGGCGGCGAGATCTTCGTTGAGGCCGGGCTGGAACACGATCTGGTGGGCGGCCAGGTGCTGCTTGGCTTTCCAGAGCGACAGATCGAGGCCGCCGAGCGGCGAGCCGCGGTAGCCGGAGATGAAGCCGGCCGTATTGAGACCGGCGGCGCGGTCGCGTTCCTGCTGGAGCATCGGCAGGCGCACGAGGGCCTGGATGCCGCTCATGTACGCGCGGCCGCGCTCCAGTGTGTATTTGTCGTCAAGCGTGACGGACTTCAGCGCGGCTTCTAGCGACGCGCGTTGGTCTGCGTCTAGCGGGGCATTCATTAACTGTCTCCTCCACCCGGTCTGGGATCACCAAAACTTCGGTTGCGTCGGCATCTTTTGGACGCGTCTGCAGTGGCCGGCATGTTCGCCGGTTTTAAGGGATGGTAGCACTGGGGCAAACCCGCCGCCCATCGGTCGCAACGCGGAGAGACGGGCGGCCGCACATTGAGAAACAGGGCGAGATGATGCGTTACATCATGTAAAAGCATGTAAAGCCGCGTTGATCTGCGGGCAAATGCCGTTAATCTTGTCGGCCTGCCGGAGGTGCCCGGCCGCGTGGGTTCGTTCCGACGCAGTCGGGGAGGCGCCGGCAGTTTTACAGGAGGTGCAATGAACACACGTCATATCCAGAGTTTCCTGATCGTGTCCGCCGCGTTTTTCTCGATGACCGGCCCGGTGCACGCGCGAGGCGCGAGCGCACTGGCGGCAGCCGGCGCGCAGATGCAGCAGATCGTGCCGGCTCAAGGCGCCGCGGCCCAGCCGTCGGCCGAGCGTGCCGCCGAATCGAAGGCGAGCGTGCGTTGATGCGATCGCGCGGCCCGCGGGCTGCGCCGGAATATGAAAAGGGCGGGAATCCTCGGATTCCCGCCCTTTTTCTTTGTGCTGCGCGGATGGTGCGGCCGCCCGGGTTGCCCGGCGCCGCCGCCGCGCGGCGGAAAGCGTCAGGCCTTGTCCTGCACGACGCCGCGACGGATCTGGTCGAGCTCGATCGATTCGAACAGCGCCTTGAAGTTGCCTTCGCCGAAGCCCTGATTACCCTTGCGCTGGATGATCTCGAAGAAGATCGGCCCGATCTGGTTCTCGGTGAAGATCTGCAGCAGCAGGTCGTCGCGCGCGCCGTCGATCAGGATCTTGCGCTTCTTCAGCTCGTCCAGCGATTCGCCGTGGTTCGGCACGCGGCGATCGACCAGTTCGTAATACGTGTCGATCGTGTCGAGCAGCTTCACTTCCTTGCTGCGCAGCCCGTCGACCGCCTGATAGATGTCGCTCGCGCCGAGCGCGATGTGCTGGATGCCTTCGCCGTGATACGCGTCCAGGTACTCCTGGATCTGGCCGGCCGTGTCCGAGCCTTCCTCGTTGATCGGGATGCGGATCTTGCCGCACGGCGACGTCATCGCCTTCGACTTCACGCCCGTCACCTTGCCTTCGATGTCGAAGTAGCGCACTTCGCGGAAGTTGAACAGGCGCTCGTAGAACTCGGCCCATTCCTGCATGCGGCCGCGATGCACGTTGTGCGTCAGGTGGTCGATGTAGGTGAGGCCGTGGCCGACCGGATTCGGGTTCGCGCCGGCAATCGGCTCGAAGTCGACGTCATAGATGCTGATGTCGCCGATCGCGCCCGGCTGCGCGCCGTTCTTGCCGCGCCAGCGGTCGACGAAATAGATCAGCGAATCGCCGATGCCCTTGATCGCCGGGATGTTCAACTCCATCGGGCCCGTCTTGTTGTCGAAGCCCCATGCGCCGAGTTCGAGCGCGCGCTGGTACGCCTTTGCCGCGTCCTGCACGCGGAACGCGATCGCGCAGATCGACGGGCCGTGCAGCCGCGCGAAGCGTTGCGCGAACGAATCGGGTTCGGCGTTGATGATGAAGTTGATGTCGCCCTGGCGGTACACCGTCACGTCCTTGTGGCGATGGCGCGCGATCGCGGTGAAACCCATCCGTTCGAACAGTTGTCCGAGTGCTTTCGGGTCCGGTGCCGTGTATTCGATGAATTCGAAGCCGTCGGTGCCGACGGGGTTGTCCCAGGTGGGGATCTGCATGTCGTGTCTCCTGTGCGGGGCGATCGGCCGGGGCGGCGTGCGCGTGCCCGGCGGGGTTCGATGTCGACGGCCGCGCCCGCAAGGCGCGTGTGCGGCGAGTCGAGACATGCGACAGAGTGTAGCGGGCGGCCGCGAGCGGAAACTTGCGAACTTAATCGCCCGCGCCTACGATGGCGCAATTTCCAGTCTCAAAATAATCAGTGGAGGGCAGAAGATGGCGCAAGCCGAATTGGATGCCATCGATCGGCGAATTCTCGCGATTCTTCAGGAGAACGGGCGCCTGTCGAACCAGGAGATCGCCGAGCGCGTGAACCTGTCGCCGAGCCCGTGCCTGCGGCGAATCCGGCGGCTCGAGGAAATGGGCGTGATCACCGGCTACGTCGCGCTGCTGAATCCGCAGAAGCTCGGGCTCGACCTGCTCGCGTACGTGAGCGTGCGGCTCGAAAAGCGCGGTGGCCTCGCGCCGATGCGGGCCGACGAGACGTCGGCGCGCGCGGGCGCGACCCACGCGGAGCTGTTTCGCGCGGCCGTGCAGACCTGGCCGGAAGTGGTCGCGTGCCACGCGATGACGGGCGACATGGATTACCTGTTGCGCGTGCAGGTCGAGGACATGGCGCATTTCTCCCGCTTCGTGCAGGAGCATCTGCTGCATCACCCGTCGGTGATCGACGTGAAAACGAGCTTCTCGCTCGACTGCTTCAAGGAAACGACGGCGTTGCCGATTCGTTCGGTGCGCTAGCTGGCGCGGCGGGAAAGGGAGGAGGGGGCGCCGGGCGCGCGGCAGGCGCAACCCGGCTGGCAGAGGCTACCGACGTCAGGCCGTCAGTGCGGAGGGCATCAGCGATTCGATGAACTTCGTCGTGCGGCGCGCCTGGCGCTTCATCGCGTAGTCGAACACCGCGGCCTGTTCCTGCAGCATCTCGGCGATGATCGTCGAGTGGTCGGCCGGCGGCAGCGACAGGTACGCATCGGCTTCGCCGTACGCATACTCGATCCGCATCCCGGACTTCTTCGCGATGTGCATCATCGTCGCGTTGCGCGACAGGCAATGCATGTACAGCATCGTCACGTGCGTGTTGCGGCTGCGGATCGCCGCGCGCTCGAACAGCTTCGAGCCGACCCCGCGGCCGCGCGCGCTTTCGAGCACCGACACGCCGAATTCGGCCGTGCGCTTGTCGCCCTCGGCCGGCAGATAGGCCAGATGACCGACGCCGATCAGTTCGAGGTCGTGGTCGAACACGCCGAACACGGTATCGCGACCGAAATCGATCGTGCGGACATAGTTCTCGATCACGTGGTCGGGCACCATCTGACCGAAGCGCAGCAGGCGGTCCTCTTCGTCGAGCGAGAGAAAGTGGGTGAGCATCTGCTCACGGTCTTTGGAAGCCAGTTCCCTGACGAGAACCGGCGCAGTACCGACCTTGCCGACAGCATCGGCACGGCCGTTGAATTGCGTGTTCATCGTGGGTTCCTCAGTGTGGCGCACAAGCGGGTTGTGCAATGCAACAGCATTTTACCCGAGCGGGGTTGGGGAAAACCCGTATTTGACGTTGTTTGTGCCGAGGAGGAATTCTAAATCCGCTTAGTTCATTCTATATCTGTTTGATTTTAAACGGATTTAAAATTCATCATATGAAATACGCGGCGAGCGGTCGCACTGTGCCCGGCGCGCAACGCATGCTGCTGCGCGGCAATCAGGCCGCCGTCGACAGCCCGCGCTCGATCAGGTCGATCACCTGTTCGGCGAAGTCGCGGTAGCCGAGGCGCCCGCCCGGCTTCAGCCACGTGAAGGTCCAGTTGATCATCCCGAACACCATCATCGTGACGGAGGTCTGGTTTTCCTTCGAGATGCGGTCGGGGTAGGCGCGCGCGAGCTGCCGCGTGAACGCCGCGACGATGTCGCGCTGGCGATCGAGCACGATTTCGCGCTGCGCGTCCTCCAGATATTTCACGTCGTTGAGTAGCGCGACGTGGCGGCTGTGCGACGTCTCGTACTCGGCGAGGAACGCGCGCACGAGTTCGGCGAACGCGTCGCGCTCGCTGAGGCCGCGCCGCTGGCTCGCGCCCTCGACCTCGGCGATGATCAGCATCAGCCGTTTCGTGTAGCGGTCGAGCAGGTCGAACAGGATCGCTTCCTTGCTCTCGTAATAGTGATAGAGCCGCGCCTTCGACGTGCCGCTCGCGGTCGCGAGATCGGACATCGACGTGCTCGGGTAGCTCGTCTGCGCGAATTTCTCGGCGGCCAGATCGAGGATCTGCTCGCGCTGGGATTCGTGGTCGGGCGCTCGGGTTCGGGCCATGGTCGAATGCGAAAGATTAGCGGTGCGCGGCGGCGCGGGCCGCGCGCACCTGCGTGGAAGAGAGGGCGTCGGGCGCGTCGTCCTGCAGCTCGAGCCGGCCGGCGGCCGCGAGTTCGCGGCAGCGCCACCACGCGATCGCGTCGCTGACGAACAGGCCGCCGCGGTCGGCGGCGGCCATGATGCTGCCGACGAGGTGTCGCGCGGGCTGCCAGTCGGCTGCCGTGCGCGCGACGATCAACGCGTCGAGATCGGCGTAGTGGCCACTCTTGATCGTGTTGCTGACCCAATAACGCAGTTCGGCGTTCAGATGCTTCGCCTCCTGCCATTCGAGCGCGAGGCGGCCGATGCGCAGGACCGAGACCGGCGCGGCCGCCGGCCGCTTGCGCGTCAGCTCCGCGGGCGAGAACATCCCGGTCGAGCACGCCTGGTCGGTGCGCGACAGCGCTGCGCGCGGCGCGGCGTCGAGGTCGGCGGCCGACAGCCGTACCTCGTTCAGGCGTTGCGGCACGTTGCGCAGGTGATAGGCGACGCGGCGCAGCAGCAGCTTGTCGCCGACGCTCGGCGCGTGCCACACGACGACCTGGCCGGCATCCGTCGCGAGCTGGTCGAGGCGCGCTAATTCGGCCTCGATTTCCGCGTTCCAGTCGGGAATCTGGTCGCCGAGCACGTGCTGCCAGAAGGCGGCGCGCGTGTCGGGCGTCTCGTCGACGCCCTTCAGCGGCCCGACGCCGAGATCGTCGAGCAACCCGACGACGCGCTCGTCGCGTCCGGCTTGCGCAAGGGCCTCACGCAGCGACGCGGCGGCGGTGCCGCCCTGAATCACATGAATGGTACTCATCGGCCTGTCGTCAACAAAAGAAAACCGCCGGCCGGGCGGACGTTGCGATGTCCAGCCGGCCGGCGGCCCCTAGTGTAAGCGAGATGTGTGACGACGAGAAACCGGTGCGTCGCGACGGTTCGACGCCGCTCAACGTTCGTCGAAGCTCACGACGACCTTGTCGCTGATCGGGTGGCACTGGCACGTCAGCACGAAACCGTCCCTGACTTCGTGCTCCTCGAGCGTGTAGTTCTTCTCCATCCGCACTTCGCCCTCGACCACCTTCGCGCGGCACGTGCAGCACACGCCGCCCTTGCACGCATACGGCAGCGCGAGGCCCGCGCGCAGGCCCACGTCGAGCAGGCTCACGCCTTCGTACGGCAGACGCAGCTTGCGCTTCTTGCCGTCGAGCACGATTTCGAGGTCGGCGGCGGGCGTCTGATCGGTGATCTCGACGACCGGTGCGCCGGCCTGCGGCAGCGGTGTGCCGAAACGCTCGACGTGCACCTTCGCCTGCGGCACGCCGGCCGCTTTCAGCGCGGCTTCGGCGGCGTCCATCATCGGCGCCGGGCCGCAGATGAACGCCTCGTCGATCGCGTCGGCCGGCGTCAGCGTCGCGAGGAATTCCGCGCATTTCGCCTGGTCGAGCACGCCGTTGAACAGCTCGACGTCCTGCAGGTCGTCCGACAGCACGTGATAGAGGACGAAGCGGTTCATGTAGCGGTTCTTCAGGTCCTCGAGCTCCTCCGCGAACATGATCGCGTCGACGCTGCGGTTGCCGTAGATCAGCGTGAACGTGCTGCGCGGCTCGAGCTCGAGCGTCGTCTTCACGATCGCGAGCACTGGCGTGATCCCCGAACCGCCGGAAAACGCGACGTACTGCTTGCCGTGGTCGGCGTTCAGGTGCGTGAAGAAGCGGCCGTCCGGCGTCATCACGTCGATCGTGTGGCCGGGCTTCAGCGTGTCGAACGCGAAGTTCGAGAAGCGGCCGCCGCGCACGCGCTTGATGCCGATGCGCAGTTCGCCGTCGCGGTCATAGTCCGTCGTGCCGACGCAGATCGAATACGAGCGGCGCGTCTCCTCGCCGTCGATGTGGGTCTTCAGTGTGACGAACTGGCCCTGCGTGAAGCGGTACGCGTCGCGCAGCTCGGGCGGCACGTCGAACGAGACGGTCACGGCGTCGGCGGTCTCGGGCCGCACGTCGCGGATACGCAGCGGATGAAATTGCGGGGTCGCCATATTCAGTAGGGTTTGAAGTAGTCGAAGGGTTCGCGGCAGTCGATGCAGCGATACAGCGCCTTGCACGCCGTGGACGCGAATTGCGCGAGACGTTCGGTGCGCGCGGAGCCGCAGCGCGGGCAGGCGGGCGCCGCGACCGGCCGCGGCACGAAGCGCACGACGTTCTCCCGCGGCGCGGCGCTGCCGCACTGGCCGACCGGCGGCGCGATGCCGTAGGCCCGCAGCTTGTCGCGCGCTTCCTGCGTGATCCAGTCGGTCGTCCACGCGGGGGCGAGCACCGTCTCGATCCGGTGCGGCGGCAGATCGGCGGCCTGCAGCGCGGCGGCGATGTCCTCGGCGATCTGCGACATCGCCGGGCAGCCCGAGTAGGTCGGCGTGATCACGACTTCGAGCTGGCCGTCGTCCGCGCGGCGGACGTCGCGCAGGATGCCGAGCTCGCGGATCGACACGACCGGGATCTCCGGATCGGGCACGGCTTCGAGCACGTCCCACGCGCGGGCGAGCAGCGGATCGTCGCGGTGCGCGGCGGGCGCGGCGTGGGCAGGGGCGGCGGTCTGGGCGGACATCGTCGGGCTCCGTGGCGTGGGCCGGTTACCAGCTCGCGCCGGGGTGCTGGCGCGCAAGGCTCTGCATTTCGGCGAGCAGGTAGCCCATGTGTTCCGAATGCTCGCCCTGCTTGCCGGTCGTCACATGTTTCACGGGCGCAGGCGGCGTGAGCGTGGCTTCGGCGAGTGCGTCTTCCACGTCCGCGCGCCACGCGGCCTCGATCGCGCCCGGTGCGGGGCCGATGTCCGCCGCGACGATCGCGTCGTCGATTTCATCGGCCGCGAAGAATTCGCGCGTGTACGGCATCAGATAGTCGAGCGCGGCCTGCGCGCGGCGGTGCGATTCGTCGGTGCCGTCGCCGAGGCGCACGAGCCACTCGCGCGCATGCTGGACGTGATAGCGGGTTTCCTTCACCGATTTCGCGGCGATCGCGGCCAGTTGCGTGTCGGTCGACGCCTCCAGCGCGCTCCACACGTGCAGCATCAGCGCCGCGTACAGGAAGTTGCGCACGATCGTCACCGCGTAGTCCTTGTCGGCGTGCGCGGTACCGGAGACGGGGCCATAGTGCGGCAACTCGGCGAGCGTGAAATTCGCGAACTCGCGCTCGGTGCGGAAGTACGCGTAATCGTCTTCCGTCTTCGTCGCGCCGGTGAGCTGGCGCTCGAGCTCGGCCGCGTGCGTATACAGCATGCGCGCCTGGCCGATGAGGTCGAGGCTCATGTTGGTGAGCGCGATGTCCTCCTCGAGGATCGGGCCGTGGCCGCACCATTCGGCGTTGCGCTGACCGAGGATCAGCGCATTGTCCGCGAGGCGCAGCACGTAGGAGAGGTGTTCAGGCGTGATCGTCATGGCGCGGGCGTTACATGTGGTTGACTTCGTCGGGCAGCGTATAGAACGTCGGGTGACGGTAGATCTTGTCGCCCGCCGGCTCGAACAGTTCGGCCTTCTCGCTCGGGTCCGACGCGGTGATCGCCGACGACGGCACCACCCAGATGCTCACGCCTTCCTGGCGACGCGTGTACACGTCGCGCGCCATGCGCAGCGCCATCGTCGCGTCGGCGGCGTGCAGGCTGCCGCAATGCTTGTGGTCGAGGCCCTGCTTGCTGCGCACGAACACTTCCCAGATCGGCCATTCCTTGTTCATCACTTTCTCCAGATTCCTGAATTCGAGGGGTGCCGCTCAGGCGGCGTGCTGTTCGGCGCGGGCGCGGCGCTTCGCTTCGTGCGCGAGCGCGGCTTCGCGCACCCAGGCGCCATCCTCGTGTGCTTTCACGCGCGTCGCGAGGCGTTCCTTGTTGCACGGGCCGTCGCCGTTGACCACGCGCCAGAATTCGTCCCAGTCGATCGTGCCGTAGTCGTGGTGGCCGCGCGCTTCGTTCCATTTCAGGTCGGGATCGGGCAGCGTCACGCCGAGCACCTTGGCCTGGTCGACCGTCGCGTCGACGAATTTCTGGCGCAGATCGTCGTTCGAGATCCGCTTGATGCCCCATTTCGCGGACTGACTGCTATGGACCGAATCGGCATCGCTCGGGCCGAACATCATCAGCACCGGCCACCACCAGCGGTCGACCGCCTGCTGGACCATCGCGCGTTGCGCGTCGCTGCCCTTCATCATCGACAGCAGCGCGTCGAAACCCTGGCGCTGGTGGAACGACTCTTCCTTGCACACGCGGATCATCGCGCGCGCGTACGGGCCGTACGTGCAGCGGCACAGCGGGATCTGGTTCATGATCGCGGCGCCGTCGACCAGCCAGCCGATCACGCCGACGTCGGCCCAGGTCGGCGTCGGGTAGTTGAAGATGCTCGAGTATTTCGCCTTGCCGGCGTGCAGCGCGTCGATCAGCGAGTCGCGCGATACGCCGAGCGTTTCGGCCGCGCTATAAAGATAGAGGCCGTGGCCGGCTTCGTCCTGCACCTTCGCGAGCAGGATCGCCTTGCGCTTCAGGCTCGGCGCGCGCGAGATCCAGTTGCCTTCCGGCAGCATGCCGACGACTTCGGAATGCGCGTGCTGCGAGATCTGGCGTACCAGCGTCTTGCGATACGCGTCGGGCATCCAGTCCTGCGGTTCGATCTTGCCGTCCGCGGCCATCACCGCATCGAACCGCGCCTGCTCGGGCGACTCGGCTGCGGCGTCGAGCGGCGCGACGTTGCCGGGGATGTCGAGGGATTGCGTGTACATGGCGAAAGCTCTCGTCCGGTTGAATGTGTGCGAAGTATAAACCAACCGACCGGTCGGTTAATAAATTTCTTGCGGATTTGCAGTGGGATTCGGGTAAACGAGGGAAGTCAGGGTGCGGTCAGGTGGGCGCAGCTACGGCTCCGCACGTGGTCTCGCGTCTTCGGCTTCTGCGGCACAATGCCCGCTTTCCGATGAGGATTTTGCCGATGTCATTTCGAAGCAGTTTCGCCGCGGCCGTGCTGGGTGCGGCCGTTCTCGTGGCGCCGCTTGCGGTGTCGGCCGCACCGGCCGGGTGGGTCGCCGCGTGGGCGACCGCGCTGCAGCCGATTCCCGATCTCGCCGCGCCGCCGCCGCTTTATCGCGCCCCCGACGTGGCCGGGCGGACCGTGCGCCAGATCGTCTACCCGACCGTGTCGGGACGCGCCGCGCGGATTCGCGTGAGCAATGCATACGGTCGCGCACCGCTGGTCATCGAGGCCGCGAGCCTCGCGCGCGCCGGCGACGGTGCTGCGCTCGCCGGCGGCGCGACGGTGCCGGTTCGGTTCGGCGGCAAGGCGTCGGTGACGCTCGCACCGGGCGCGGAGCTCGAAAGCGACCCGGTGACGATCGGCGTGACGGCCGCGCAGCCGTATGCGATCAGTCTCCAGATGGGGCCGGACCAGCGGATGATGGTCTGGCATCGCGTATCGAACCAGTTCAATTACGTGTCCGCGCCGGGTGATCACGTAGGCGATCCGGGTGCCGCCGACTTCCGGACCCGTTTTACCCAATATGCATGGGTGACCGAGTTGGCCGTCGACGCCGGCTCGGCGCACGCCAGCGTGGCGGCGATCGGCGATTCGATCACCGACGGGCTGCGCTCCAGCGTGAACCGGAACCGCCGCTGGCCGGACGCGCTCGCGCGCCGGCTGACGGCGTCGGGCGTCGATTCGATCGGTGTCGTGAATCTCGGCATCAGCGGGAACCGGCTGCTCAGCGATTCCGCTTGCTACGGCACGTCGCTGGCGTCGCGATTCGAGCGCGATGCGCTGTCGCGCTCCGGCGTGAAGGCGGCGATCGTGCTGATCGGGATCAACGACATCAACTTCGCGGCGATGCCGCCGCGTGCGGGGCTCGATTGCGATCACCCGCACACGCAGGTGACGGCCGCGTCGCTGATCGACGGCTATCGGCGCCTGATCGAGGCGGCGCACCGGCAGGGCGTGAAGGTGTTCGGCGCGACGCTCACGCCAGCGGCGTTGCCGGCCGGACGCGAGGCGATCCGCCTTGAGGTGAACCGGTGGATTCGCAGCGGCGGCGGGTTCGACGGCGTGGTGGACTTCGACGCGGTCCTGCGCGACCCGGCGCGCCCGAGCGTGCTGCAGCGCCGATACGATAGCGGCGACGGTATCCATCCGAGCGATGCGGGCTATACGGCGATGGCCGACGCGGTGCCGGTCGAGCGACTGCAGGTCGCGGTGGGCGGCAAGTGACGCACTTCTATATATAGAGAGGGAAAGGTTGCCGACGGCCTGCGGGCCGACAGCGCGACATCGTTCGTCGAGCGCAAAGCCTCCGTGCGCGGCAGCGCACGGAGGCTTTTTCAAACTTTCTTCACAAAGCGCTTGCGTGGACGGGGGCGGGTGCTTAGAATCACGCCTCTTTCGCGCCAACGGAAACGCGGCGCGGAAGGAAGGGAAGCAGTGCTGTTGAGCCTCGGCGGTAGCGAGCCTCGGCGGTACGGAAGTTGAGCCCCGCGGTCGCAACGAAGTCGTTCAGAAAGTTGTTGACGAGCTGCGAAACACGGTTCATAATCTCGCTTCTCTGCTGCTGAAAACGCAGCGCTGCTGAGGGGTTCAAGATTCCTCGCAGAAACGCTCTTTAAAAATTAACAGCCGATAAGTGTGGGCGCTTGATGGTAGCGAGCTGATCCTCGGATCAGATAGCGAAAGTATCAAGAGTCTCACACTAAAGTAAGTCAGGTTT
>NZ_JACFYV010000095.1:0-22849 GCF_016759955.1 Burkholderia sp. KCJ3K979 | reverse complement strand
AATACATCGGGCTCGACCCGGCCACGCGCCGCAACCTCGAATTGACCGAAACGCTGCGCGGCACCGAGTCGCCCACGCTGTATTCGCTGCTCGACACCTGCTGCACGACGATGGGCAGCCGCCTGTTGCGTCACTGGCTGCATCACCCGCCGCGCGCGTCGGTCGCCGCGCAGTCGCGCCAGCAGGCGATCGGCGCGCTGCTCGATGCACCGGCCAACGCGAGCCTCGATGCGCTGCGCAGTGCGCTGCGCCAGATCGCCGACGTCGAACGGATCACCGGGCGGCTCGCGCTGCTGTCCGCGCGCCCGCGCGACCTGTCGAGCCTGCGCGACACGTTCGCCGCGCTGCCGGCGCTGCGCGAGCGCATCGGCGCGATCGTCGCGAACGCGGATGCGCTCGCGCGCGTCGACGCGGCGCTCGCGCCCCCTGCCGAATGCCTCGACCTGCTGACGAGTGCGATCGCCCCCGAGCCGGCCGCGATGGTGCGTGATGGCGGCGTGATCGCACGTGGCTACGATGCCGAGCTCGACGAACTGCGCGACATTTCGGAGAACTGCGGGCAGTTCCTGATCGATCTCGAAGCGCGCGAGCGCGCGCGCACCGGCATCGCGAACCTGCGCGTCGAATACAACAAGGTGCACGGCTTCTACATCGAGGTCACGCGCGGCCAGACCGACAAGGTGCCCGACGATTACCGCCGCCGCCAGACACTGAAGAACGCCGAGCGCTACATCACGCCGGAACTGAAGACCTTCGAGGACAAGGCGCTGTCCGCGCAGGAACGCGCGTTGGCGCGCGAGCGCGCGCTGTACGACTCGGTGTTGCAGGCGCTGCTGCCGTTCATCCCCGAATGCCAGCGCGTCGCCTCGGCCCTCGCCGAGCTCGACCTGCTCGCCGCCTTCGCCGAACGCGCACGGGCGCTCGACTGGGTCGCGCCGACCTTCACCGACGAGATCGGCATCGAAATCGAACAGGGCCGCCACCCGGTCGTCGAAGCGCAGGTCGAGCAGTTCATCGCCAACGACTGCCGATTCGGCACCGAGCGCAAGCTGCTGCTGATCACCGGGCCGAACATGGGCGGTAAGTCAACGTTCATGCGGCAGACCGCGCTGATCGCGCTGATGGCGTACGTCGGCAGCTACGTGCCGGCGAAGTCGGCATGCTTCGGCCCGATCGACCGGATCTTCACGCGCATCGGCGCGGCCGACGATCTCGCGGGCGGCCGCTCGACCTTCATGGTCGAGATGACCGAAGCGGCGGCGATCCTCAACGACGCGACACCGCAAAGCCTCGTGCTGATGGACGAGATCGGCCGCGGCACGTCGACCTTCGACGGCCTTGCGCTCGCCTGGGCCATCGCGCGCCACCTGCTGGCGCACAACGCGTGCTACACGCTGTTCGCGACGCACTACTTCGAGCTGACGCAACTGCCGGCCGAATTCCCGCAAGCGGCCAACGTCCACCTGTCGGCTGTCGAGCACGGCCACGGCATCGTGTTCCTGCACGCGGTCAACGAAGGCCCGGCGAACCAGAGCTACGGCCTCCAGGTTGCGCAACTCGCGGGCGTCCCGGCACCGGTGATCCGCGCCGCGCGCAAGCACCTCGCGTATCTCGAACAGCAGTCGGCATCCCAGCACACGCCGCAACTCGACTTGTTCAGCGCGCCGCCCGCGGCCGTCGACGATCTCGAATGCGCGGACGCGCCGGCGTTGCCCGACACGCCGCATCCGGCGCTCGAAAAACTGCGCGACATCGATCCCGACGATCTGAAGCCGCGCGAGGCGCTCGACCTGCTGTATGAATTGCGCACGCTGGTCCGGTCGCACGATGCCGACGGGCACGCGTAAGCGCATGCCGCGGGGCCTGCCGGCCCGCGCCGCCGCTGCACTCGTCGCGGCGGTGCTTGCGCTGGCGCAGGCCGGTGCACTGGCCGCGCCGCCCAAGCGCAGCGCCGCGCCCTACTCGTTCGCGGTCGTGTCGGGCGTCATCAATGCTCCGGCGGACGAACCGGCTGCGCAGCGGCTGCTCGATGCGATCGCGCGCGAGCGCAATCTCGCGTTCGTCGTCTACGCAGGCGATCTCAAAGGTTCGAAGGAAGCATGCCGCGACGCGCTGTATTCGCAGCGCGGGGCGATCCTGGATGCGGCGCGCGTGCCGCTCGTGTTCATTCCCGGCCACGACGACTGGATCGCCTGCAACACCGCGGCCGGCGGCGGCTACGACCCGGTCGAGCGGCTCGACTTCCTGCGGCAGACGCTGCTCGCCGATTCGGCACTGCCCGACCCCGGTGCACTGCAGATCACGCGGGAGAGCGAAGTCGCACGGTTCCGGCCGTATCGCGAGAACGCACGCTGGATGCGCGACGACATCGTGTACGTCGCACTCAATGCGCCGGCGCCGAACAACCATTATTTGACCGCGGGCGGCCGCAACGGCGAATTCGAGGACCGCATCATCGCGAACAGCTTCTGGATCGATCACGCGGCCGAGTATGCAAAGCGGCGCGAAGCGCGCGCGATGGTCGTGATGTTCGAAGGCGATCCGCAGTTCGAACGCTATGAACGGGCGGAACGCTTTGCCTGGCTGCGTTTCAACCGGCCACGCGTGCGTGATGGCTTCCGCGAACTGAAACGAACGTTGGTGAAGGCGGCGACGACGTTCCGCGGCCCCATTCTGGTGATGCACGCGAGCGGCGAACCGCTGGCGAACGGCTTTCTGATCGACCGTCCGCTGCATGCCGACGATGGTGAGCTGGTAGGAAACGTGACGCGCGTCGCGATCGGACCGCGCCATCCGGCGAATCAGTGGGTGAAGGTGAGCGTATCGCCGGCACGGCAGACGATCTTCAACGTCAGCCTGCAGGAGGTGCCGAAGAACCTGCCGGTGCCGCCCACGCTGCCGCTCGTGCCGCGCGACGACGTGCCGCTGCCGCAGATGCCGGAAATCCCCGCGCTGCCGGCACTGCCCGACGCGTCGTCGGTCGCGCCGCCGTTACAGGGTGACGGCGCCGCACCGGGCGGCGCGTCGTGGCCGGCACCGCCCCCCGCATCGGGGCCGGCGCCGGGCCTGCCGGCAAGCTCAGTGCAGCGTACGCCCTGACGGCGCTTCGCCGTCTTCGTCGTCATCCTCGTCGACGATCTCGAGCCCTTCCGCGCCATGCGCATGCTCGTGCTCGATTTCGTCTTCGGTGGCTTCGCGAACGTCCTTCACGGTCAGCGCGAAACGCAGCGCCATGCCCGCCAGCGGGTGATTGCCGTCCAGCACGACCTTGTCTTCGGCGATATCGGTGACCGTATAGATCAGCGAGTCGGCTTCCTCGTCACCGTCTTCCGGCGTGCCTTCGAACTGCATGCCCACTTCGAGCGGCTCGGGAAAACGGTCGCGCGGCTCGATCTTCACGAGCTCGGGATCGTAGTCGCCGAACGCGTCTTCCGGCTCGAGCTGGATCTGCGCCTGGTAGCCTGCCTCGTGGCCGTCGAGCTGTTCCTCGATCTTGGGGAACGTGCCATCATAGCCGCCGTGCAGATAGACCATCGGCTCGTCGCTTTCCTCGATCAGATTGCCCTGTGCGTCCGACAGCTTGTAAGTGACCGACACGACGGTGTTTTTTGCGATTTTCATCCAATTCTCCCAAATACAAGTCTCATTATACGATGCGCAACCGGTCTCAAGCCGAACCGCGGGATACCGCTGCCGCCCCGCTCGGCGCGCCGCCCTCCGATCTTCCCACGCCGCTGCTCGGCGGCCTCACGCCGGCGCAATTCATGCGCGGCTACTGGCAAAAGAAGCCGCTGCTGATCCGCCAGGCGATCCCCGGCGTCGCGTCGCCGGTCACGCGCGATGCCTTGTTCGAGCTCGCCGCCGACTATGACGCGGAATCACGATTGATCACCCATTTTCGTAACAAGTGGCAACTGGCGCACGGTCCGTTCGAGCCCGACGCGCTGCCTGCCGTCACGCGCAAATCCTGGACCCTGCTCGTGCAGGGGCTCGACCTGCACGTCGACGCGGCGCGCGCGCTGCTCGACCGGTTCCGTTTCATCCCGGACGCGCGGCTGGACGACCTGATGATCTCGTATGCGACGGACGGCGGCGGCGTCGGCCCGCACTTCGACTCGTATGACGTGTTCCTGCTGCAGGTCGAAGGCCGGCGCCGCTGGCGGGTCGGCGCGCAGAAGGATCTGTCGCTGCAGCCGGACGTGCCGCTGAAGATCCTCGAAAACTTCGAGCCGAGCGACGAATGGGTGCTGGAGCCCGGCGACATGCTGTACCTGCCGCCTCACATCGCGCACGACGGCGTGGCCGAAGGCGAGTGCATGACCTGCTCGATCGGCTTCCGGGCCCCGTCCGCCGGCGAGCTGGGCGCCCAGTTCCTGTACTACCTCGCGGAACGCGGCGGCCTGCGCGACGCGGGGGGCGACGATCTCTACCGCGATCCGAAGCAGCCGGCCGTCGATGCGCCCGCGCAACTGCCGCCGGCGATGGTCGAACGCGTGGCGGAGATCGTCGACGCGATCCGCTGGCGCAAGCGCGACGTCGCCGAATTCCTCGGCTGCTACCTGAGCGAGCCGAAATCGAACGTCGTTTTCGACCCGCCCGAGCGCCCGCTGTCCGAGGCCGCGTTCGTCACGCAGGCGTCACGCCGTGGCGTGCGTCTCGACAGAAGGGCCGCATTGATGTATAACGCGCGCTCGTACTTCATTAATGGCGAGGAAGGACCGCTCGAGGAAGCCGGGGAATGGCTGCCCGAACTGGCCAATCAACGTCAGATGGAGGCGAAACGGTTTGTAACACTATCCCGGGTTCCTTCGATGACAGCCTTGTTGCACGAGTGGTATCGTGCGGGCTGGATACGGGTCGGAAACCGGAATTAGTGTGAGTCGCCCCGTATGCCCGTACAGATCAAATTCTGTATGGGAAAGACAACGTATTGACCCCGCATTTGTCGACGGTCGATAGGAAAGTGCATATAATTTCCGCCCAAGCCGTAGGGAAGATTCACGCTCTAAGAAGTGCATCTCCACCAGCGGCCCAGGTCGGTGTTGGAGCACATTACCGGTATTGTTTCGCGCTGTTGCTTACCTTTAACCATAAAAGGACGTGATCATGAAGAAATCCCTCCTCGTAGCTTCCCTGTTGGCTGCTGTTGCACTGGCTGCTTGCAACAAGAGCGCTGATCAAGCTGCTTCGTCGGCTGCAAGCGACGCGGCTGCTGCTGCTTCGTCGGCTGCTTCGGCAGTTGCTGGTGCTGCGAGCGACGCTTCGGCTGCTGCTTCGTCGGCAACGGCTGCTGCGAGCGACGCTGCTGCTGCAGTGGCGTCGGCTGCTTCGGCAGCGACGGCTGCTCCGGCTTCGGGCGCAAGCCAGTAAGCCTTCAGCATCAGCTGAAAAAAACCGGCCCGAGGGCCGGTTTTTTTACGTCTGCCGCTTGCGAATCGAGCGCCCGGCAGCCGCTTCGGGCCGCCGCGGCAGCCCCGCTCCGCTCATCCGAGCATCAGCCAGTCGAAGCCCGCGTCCTGCGAGGCCACGACCACGTCTTCGCCGTCCGTCCCGAGTACGCCGCCAAACGCCTGGCGGGCCAGTTCCGGCAGATTGTTCTGCTGGCTCAGATGGGCCGCGACCAGGTGCTGCAAACGGCTGCGTTCCAGCGACGCGAGGATGTCGGCCGCGGCGGCGTTGCTCAGATGGCCGTGGTTGCCGCCGATCCGCGCCTTCAGCGACTGCGGATAGCGGCTGGCGGCCAGCATCGCGGTATCGTGGTTGGATTCGAGCACCAGCGCGTCACAGCCGCTCAGGACGGCCGTGATGTGCGGCGTGGCCATCCCGACGTCCGTCAGCACGCCGAGGCGGCGGTTTCCGTCCATGAAGACGAACTGGAGCGGTTCCCGCGCGTCGTGGGGAACCGTATAGGGCATCACGGCGAGATCGCCTATCGCGGCCGTCTCGTCGCCCCACAGCACGTGGAGATCGACATCGGCCTCGTCCGCGCCGACCGCGCGCGCGGTGCCCCAGCTCATGTAGAGCGGCAACGACGCGCGGCGCGCAAGCGTCAGCGCGCTGCCGACGTGGTCGCTGTGTTCGTGGGTGATGAGGATCGCATCGAGATCGGCGATGCAGAGATTCAGTCGGCCGAGCCGGCGCTCGACCTCCTTGGCAGAAAAGCCGCAGTCGAGCAGCACGCGGGTGGTCGTCGTGCCGCTCGAGGCCTCGACGACCAGCGCGTTGCCTTCGCTGCCGCTT
Source organism: Burkholderia sp. KCJ3K979 (assembly GCF_016759955.1). NCBI lineage: Bacteria > Pseudomonadati > Pseudomonadota > Betaproteobacteria > Burkholderiales > Burkholderiaceae > Burkholderia > Burkholderia sp. KCJ3K979. Next base: position 16,609 of record NZ_JACFYV010000095.1, on the reverse strand, counting down.
CCGAGGCTGGCGAATCGCACGCGCTCAGTTCAGCTGCGCGTGCAGCAGCGAAATGAGCCGCTGCGCGTCCGACGAGTTGTCGACCTGGCCGTTCGCGCCGACCACCGCGACCTGCGTGCCGCCGTTGCCCTGCGCGCGCACGTTGATCAGGTATTCCTTGCCCGGCTTGGCTGCCGACGGGCCGCCGTAGAACAGCTTGCCGAACAGGCCGTCACGCTTGAGCTCTTCCATCGAATTCGCATAGCGCACGGTGTACATGCCCTTCTCGCGGTCGCGATTGTCGACCGTGAAGTTGGTCCGGTCGAGCGCCAGACCCACGCGCAGCCATGCGCGGTCGAACGACTCGGCCAGTTGCAGCGTCGCGGCGCCGCCGCTCGTATCGCTGACCTGCGCGGGCGCCGTCGCGGGACGCGCATCGGTCAACAGCTGCTTCGCCTGGGCGTCGGTCAGGCCGAACTTCTGCATCAGCTTCGACAGGAACACGGCTTCGAGCACCGGATTGCGCGGACGCTCTTCCCAGCGCGACGACGTACCGCCCTGCGGGCCGACCATCATTTCTTCCATCGCGCTGTGCGTGATCGAGATGTCGGTGTTGCCGTCCGACGTGCGGTTCACGAGCGTGCGGAAGCGGTCGCGCGTGCCCGACGAATAGGCGAAATCGATGACCCGGCCGATCGTGCGGCGGAACCAGTCGTCCGGAATGTTCGCGCGGTTCTCGGCCCAGTCGGTGGCCATGATGCCCGTCGACGGCGCATCGGTCTTCAGCGAGAAGCCGTTTTCCTGCCAGAATTCCTTCAGGATCGGCCACAGCTGCTCGGGCGTCCGGCCGTCGACGACGAGCCAGCGGCGATCGCCGTCGCGCTCGATGTGCATGCCGAGCGGATCCTGCGCGCTCGGGATGCCGTCGGTCGCATTGCCGGCCTGCGTCGTGGCCCGCGGCGGCAGCGTGCCGAGCCCGGCGTTGGTCGGCGGCGCGACGAACTGCTGCGTCGTCTGCACCGGCTTCAGGTCGCTCGGCACCGCGAGCGGCGGCGCCGAGCCGGTGTTCTTGTAATTGACCCGGTCAGGGGCCAGGTAGTCGTTCAGCGTATCGCAGCCAGCGAGCGCGCCCAGCGCCAGCGCCACCACCGACAACTGGATGGCGCGAGAGGAAAAGGCGAAACGTTTCATGAAATCCTTCGTCTTGCTAGAACGCTCGTCAGGAGCGGCGCCGGACGGAGCCGGCCGGTGCGGGTTGATCAGGGGTCGAGCCGGCGGCCGCAGGACGCGGCCGCCTCGGCATCAGAGGACGCCGGCCTCGACGAGGGCCGAACGCACGGCATCGTGGCAGCGCTCGTCGAGCGCCGTGAGCGGCAACCGGATGCCGCCCTGCATCTTGCCCATCGTCTGCAGCGCCCACTTCACCGGGATCGGGTTCGCTTCGATGAACAGGTTCTTGTGCAGCGACAGCAGCTTCATGTGCAGCGCGCGGGCCGTCTGCACGTCGCCGGCCAGCGCCGCGCGGCACAGCTCGCTCATCGCGCGCGGCGCGACGTTCGCGGTCACTGAGATGTTGCCGTGGCCGCCGAGCAGCATCAGCGCGATCGCGGTCGGATCGTCGCCGCTGTAGATCGCGAAATGCTTCGGTGCGGCCTTGATCAGGTGCGCGGCGCGATCGATGTTGCCGGTCGCTTCCTTCACGCCGATGATGCCCGGGACTTCCGCGAGGCGCAGCGTCGTCTCGTGCGTCATGTCCGCGACCGTCCGGCCCGGCACGTTGTACAGGATCACAGGCAGGTCGACCGCTTCGGCGATCGTCCGGAAGTGGCGGTACATGCCTTCCTGCGTCGGCTTGTTGTAGTACGGCACGACCTGCAGCGTCGCGTCCGCGCCGACGGCTTTCGCGTGCTTCGTCAGCTCGATCGCCTCGGCGGTCGAATTGCCGCCCGCGCCCGCGATGATCGGGATGCGTTTCGCCGCATGCTCGACCGCCGTGCGGATCATCAGGATGTGCTCTTCGACGCTGAGCGTTGCCGACTCGCCGCTCGTACCGACGACGACGAGCGCGTCGGTGCCTTCCGCGATGTGCCAGTCGACCAGTTTGCGAAACGCCGGCAGGTCGAGACTGCCGTCTTCGAGCATCGGGGTGACGATCGCGGGGATGCTGCCGCGGATTTGAATGCCGTCTTGGGTGCCGTTAGCCATGAAACGCGATTGATTGTGTACCGGTAAACGTTGAGATTGTAGCGGATTAGCCGGGCAGTTCGTAACGTGGAATTCCCGCCCCCGCCTTCGGGGTCGCGCCCTCGCGCACTGCGCAGAGACGCTGGACGAATGCCTCGCGCGGCGCGGCGACGAAACCGTCCTCGTACGCGACCACCCGCAGGCGGCCGTGCACCGCGTCCAGCAACTCGCCCGGGGCGAGCAGGAACGCGGGGTTGGACGGTTTTCCGACCGTTTCGTTTCCTTGCGCGAAAGTTTCGTAAATCAGCACGCCGCCCGGCGCCACGGCATCGAGCAGATGGGGCCAGAGCGGACGATGCAGGTAATTCGTGACGATCACGGCCGCAAACCGCTCGCCGGCCGGCAGCGGCCATGGCGCGCCTTCGAGATCGGCCGCGCGGGCGTCGACGCCGGGAATCGCGCGCAACGCGGCCAGCGCGGCCGGATCACGGTCGAGCGCGACGACCGGATGCCCGCGCGACGCGAACCAGCCCGCGTGGCGACCACCGCCCGCGGCAACGTCCAGCACCGCCCCGCCGGCCGGCACGAGCCGCGCCCATTGCGCGACCCAGCGCGACGGCTCGGCCTGGCCGACGTGGCCGCCCGCGGCGGCGATGACGGATTCGCTCATGCGCCGGATCAGTTGTACGACAGACCCATCGCGTCGCGCACGTCGCGCATCGTTTCCGTCGCGTACTTGCGCGCCTTGTCGCAACCGTCCGCGACGATCGCGCGCAGCAGCGACGGATCGTCCATGTACTTCTGCGCGCGCTCGAGCATCGGTTGCTGTTCGCGCAGGATGCCTTCGACGACCGGCTGCTTGCAGTCGAGGCAGCCGATACCCGCCGAGCGGCAGCCCTTCTGCACCCATTCGTGCGTCGCTTCGTCCGTGTAGACCTGGTGAAGCTGCCACACCGGGCACTTGTCGGGATCGCCCGGATCGGTGCGGCGCACGCGTGCGGGATCGGTCGGCATCGTGCGGACCTTCTTCGTGATCGTGTCGGCGTCTTCACGCAGGCCGATCGTGTTGCCGTACGACTTGGACATCTTCTGCCCGTCGAGACCCGGCATCCGCGACGCTTCGGTCAGCAGCGCCTGCGGCTCGACCAGGATGATCTTGCGCGCGCCTTCGAGATAGCCGAACAGGCGCTCGCGGTCGCTCATCGACAGGCTTTGCGATTCCTGCAGCATCGCGCGCGCCTGTTCGAGCGCCTCGTCGTCGCCTTCCTGCTGATACGCGTTGCGCAGCTCGTGATAGAGCTTCGCGCGCTTGCCGCCGAGCTTCTTCGCGGCTTCGAGCGCCTTCTCCTCGAAACCGGGCTCGCGGCCGTACAGGTAGTTGAAGCGGCGCGCGATCTCGCGCGTCATCTCGACGTGCGGCACCTGGTCCTCGCCGACCGGCACGAGCGAGCCGCGATACAGCAGGATGTCGGCGGCCATCAGCACCGGGTAGCCGAGGAAGCCGTAGGTGGACAGATCCTTGTCCTTCAGCTTCTCCATCTGCTCCTTGTAGGTCGGCACGCGCTCGAGCCAGCCGAGCGGCGTGCTCATGCCGAGCAGCAGCGCGAGTTCCGCGTGCTCGGGCACCTTGCTCTGGATGAACAGCGTCGCCTGCGCCGGATCGATGCCGGACGCGAGCCAGTCGATCAGCACGTCCCACACGTTCTTCTCGATGACCTCGGGCGTCTCGTAGTGCGTCGTCAGCGCATGCCAGTCGACGACGCAGAAGAAGCACGGGTACTCGGACTGCAGCTTCACCCAGTTTTTCAGCACGCCGTGGTAATGACCGAGGTGCAGCGACCCGGTGGGTCGCATGCCGGAGAAAATACGTTCTGGGAACATGATTGTCGTTAGAAAAGCGAGGCGAAGGGAGACAGGATGGCGCTCAGGACGGCGTAGCCGACGTTGACGAGCGGACGCAGCCAGAAGTTCGTCAGCACGCCCGTCGTGACGAGCACGAGGACGATGATGAAACCGTACGGCTCGATGCGCGACAGCGCGATCGATTGCCTGGTCGGCAGCAGCGCCGCCAGGATGCGGCCGCCGTCGAGCGGCGGCAGCGGAAACAGGTTCAGCACGCCGAGCACGAGGTTCGCGCTGACGCCGGCGAACGCCATCCGCGTGAAGAACGGCTCGTCGACGCCGACGGCCGGCAGCACCAGGGTCAGCAGGCCCCAGACGAGCGCCTGCACGAAGTTGCAGGCCGGGCCCGCGAGCGCGACCCACAGGCTGCCCCAGCGCGGATTGCGCAGGTTGCCGAACGACACCGGCACCGGCTTCGCATAGCCGAACAGGAATGCGCCGCCGGTCAGGAAGTACATCGCGAGCGGAATCGCGATCGTGCCGAGCGGGTCGATGTGGCGCATCGGATTGAACGACACGCGCCCCATCGCGTAGGCGGTGTTGTCGCCGAGCAGGCGCGCGGCGTAGCCATGCGCGGCCTCGTGCAGCGTGATCGCGAAGATCACGGGCAGCGCGTAGACGGCGATGGTCTGTATCAGGGAAGCATCCATATCGCGTTATTGTAACAAGCGCACTCGCGCAAAAATGACACCGCGGGTCATGCGGCCGAGAGTCCAAACGGTTCGAGCGCGCCGCGCCCCGCGCGGACGAGTTCGGGCGCATCGCCGGTCAGGTCGATCACCGTCGACGGTTCGCGCGGGCACGCGCCGCCGTCGATCACGAGGTCGACCTGTTTCTCGAGCCGCGTGCGGATTTCCTCGGGATCGTTCAGCGGTTCGTCGTCCGGCGGCAGGATCAGCGTCGTGCCGAGCAGCGGCTGGCCGAGCGACTCCAGCAGCGCGAGCGTGATCGCGTGATCCGGCACGCGCAGCCCGATCGTCTTGCGCGACGGGTGCGACAGCCGACGCGGCACTTCCTTCGTCGCCTGCAGGATGAACACGTACGGGCCCGGCGTCACCGACTTGATCTGCCGGTACTGGCGGTTGTCGACCATCGCGAAGTTGGCGAGCTCCGACAGGTCGCGCACGAGCAGCGACAGGTGCTGCTTCTCGTCGAGGCCGCGAATCCGCCGCACGCGCTCGACCGCATCCTTGTCGTCGAGATGGCACGCGAGCGCATAGCTCGAATCGGTCGGCATCGCGATCACGCCGCCCTTGCTGACGATCTCCACCGCCTGCTTGATCAGGCGCGGCTGCGGATTATCCGGATGAATCCTGAAGAACTGGGACATGGGGACACGTAAAGAGGGAGAAGTCGGATGTGCGCATCAACGGCAACGCGGGCGGGCCGAAGCCGCCCGGCGTCAGAGCCAGCGCTCCCAGACCGGTGTCAGGTCGGGCGGCAACGGCGGCAGGCTGCCGAGCTCGATGCGGCCCTCGCCCGGTGCGTGGAAATCCGAGCCGCGCGACACTTCGAAGCCGAAGCGGCGCGCAACGTCCGCGTATTCGCGGTACTGGTCGGGCGTATGGCTGCCCGTAATGACCTCGATCGCGCGGCCGCCGAGATCGATGAACTCGCCGAAGAACGCGTCGAATTCGACCGGCGTATAGCGATAGCGGCCCGGATGCGCGACCACCGCTTCGCCGCCTGCCGCGCGAATCCAGCCAACCGCGTCGGACAGGGACGCCCAGCGATGCGGGACGAAGCCGGGCTTGCCGTCGCCGAGCAGGCGATCGAACACGTCCGACGTCGATTCGGCGTGGCCGTTCTCGACGAGAAAACGCGCGAAGTGCGTGCGCGAGATCAGGTCGGGATTCGATACGTATTTGAGTGCACCTTCGTACGCGCCGGGGATGCCGAGCGTCGCGAGTTGCTCCGCGATCGCCACCGCGCGCGCCGCACGGCCGTGGCGCGTGCGATACAGGCCGTCGACCAGCGCCGGATGGGCGGGATCGATGTGCAGACCGACGATGTGCACGGTGCGCGATGCCCACGTGACCGAAATCTCGACGCCGCTCAGGTAGCGCATGCCGAGCGCTTCCGCCTCGCTGCGCGCCGCCGCCTGGCCGCCGATCTCGTCGTGGTCGGTCAGCGCCCACAGGGTCACCCCGCCCGCATGCGCGCGGCGCGCGACGTCGGCAGGCGACAGCAACCCGTCGGAAACATTGGAATGGCAGTGGAGATCGGCGTTCATTGTCGGCATGGCAGGTAAGGCCTCATTCTACTGCAACGCGGCAATTGCGCCGCCCGCCTGCCGTGCCGCCCGTGCCACGCGCCTATGCGCAGAACGCCTCGATCAACGCCGCGATCTGCTCGGGCTGGTCGTGATGCACCATGTGGCCGGCATCCTCGATGAGCTTCTCGCGCCAGTCGGGGAACGCGTTGAAGCGCGCCTTGAATTCGGGCAGCGGGATGTCGCCGGCCAGGTGCGCGAGCGTCGGAGAATTGACGGCCTCGACGTGCAGCACCTTTGCGCGCACCTGCTTCCAGGTCGCCATCACTTCGTCGAGCCGGTACAGCAGCGGGCCCGGCATCTTGTGCGCCGGGTCGGCGAGCAGATGGTAGAGGCCGTCGTCGCCGCGTTTCGACCAGTGCGCGGCCAGAAACGCGGCGCGGCGCGGATCGAGCCGCGGATTGGTCTTGATCAGGCGCGCCGCCACGTCGTCGAGGGATGCGTACGGCCGCAGCGCGGGCGGCTCGCGCAGCTCGTCGAGCCAGCCGCGCAGCCGGCGCGGCGCCTGTTCGGCGCGGGCCGGCGCGAGCCCGAACCCTTCGAGATCGACCACGCGGCGCACGCGTTCCGGCCGGGCGCCGGCATACAGGCACACGACGTTCGCGCCCATGCTGTGTCCGACCAGGTTGACCTCGCCGGTTGGCGCGTAGCGGTCGACGAGCGCATCGAGGTCGCCCAGGTATTCGTGGAACCAGTAGTGGCCGCCGCCCTGCCGCGCGACCGGCCAGTCGGACAGCCCGAAGCCGCGCGCATCGGGCGCGATCACCTGCCAGTCGCCCGCGAGTGCATCGACGACGAACTGGAACGACGCCGCAACGTCCATCCAGCCGTGCAGCATGAACAGCGTCGGCGCATCGGGCCGGCCCCAGCGCCGCACATGCAGCTGGACGCCGCGCACCGTGACGAAATCGGAAACAGAACTCGACGCACTCATTGCCACCGCCAAAAAAAGAATGGTCGTTCGATTATAGCGGCGATGCTCCAGTTCCGGCGGCCGGCAATCGAGGTACCGCTCTAGCAGCGAGGTCGTACGGCGCCAGGCGGAAAGAGGCTGTCGATCGGGCGCGCAAGCAGGCGGCCCACCCGACGCAGCCGCACGCGATCCGGCTAATGCGCGGTGCGCCCGTCCGCCGCGTCCTGCGCGGCCAGTTCGTCGAGTTCGGCCTGCTCGAAGCCGGCATCGCGTCGCGCATCGAAATTGAACGGGCCGCGCAGCCGCGGCGCATGGTATTGCTCGGCGAGCTGCCGATAGGTCGGCACGGGGTCGCGCCCGGCTGCGTCGCACAGATGGCGGAACCAGCGGTTACCGATCGCGACGTGGCCGATTTCGTCGCGCAGGATCACGTCGAGGATCGCAGCCGACGCGTCGTCGCCCGCCTGCACGAGCCGCGCGCGGATCGGTGGCGAGGCGTCCAGCCCGCGCGCCTCGAGCGTGCGCGGCACGAGCGCCATGCGCGCGAGCACATCGTCCTTGGTCCGCTCGCACATCTCCCATAGCCCGTTATGCGCGGGAAAATCGCCGTACGCATGCCCGAAGCCGTCGGCGAGCCGGTCGGACAGCAGCGTGAAGTGATAGGCCTCCTCGGCCGCGACCTTCAGCCAGTCCGCATAGAACGCGTCGGGCATGTCCGCGAAGCGCCAGACCGCGTCGAGCGCCAGGTTGATCGCGTTGAACTCGATATGGGCGAGCGCGTGCAGCAGCACGGCGCGCCCTTCGGGCGATCGCATGCTGCGCCGCTGCAGCTCGCGCGGCTCGACCAGCGGGGGCTGCGCCGGGCGCCCGGGCAGACCGGCCGGTTCGCGCAACTGGAGCGCCGGCGCGATCGCCGCCTGCCCGGCGCGCAGCGCATCGTGCAGCGCGCGCACTCGCGCGGCCTTGGCCGCCGGCTCGGCAATACGCAGCGCATCGAGCGCCACGCTGCGCACACAGGCCTGCGGCTGGTCGAAAGAAGAAGACTCCATGCTCATAAACGGGGACACCTTGCGTACGCATCGCGGGAGCATCGGCACGCGACGGTTTACAATATGCGTTTGTTCCGCGGCGCCAGGCGCCGGGCAAACCGGACGCGCCATTCTACCGGCGCCCATCATCGAAGAGACAAGGAGACTCCGTGACGATCTACAAGCTGGGCGAGACGGCCCCGACGATCCACGAAAGCGTATTCGTCGCCGATACGGCGGCCATCATCGGCAAGGTCGTGCTCGAGGAAAACGCGAGCGTGTGGTTCGGCGCGACGATTCGCGGCGACAACGAGACGATCACGGTCGGCGCCGGCAGCAACGTCCAGGAAGGCGCGGTCCTGCATACCGACCCCGGCTTTCCGCTGACGATTGCCGAGAACGTGACGATCGGGCACCAGGCGATGCTGCACGGCTGCACGATCGGCGAAGGTTCGCTGATCGGGATTCAGGCGGTGGTCTTGAATGGAGCGGTCATCGGCCGCAACTGTCTGGTGGGTGCCGGCGCGGTCGTGACGGAAGGCAAGACGTTCCCGGACAATTCGCTGATTCTCGGCGCACCGGCGAAAGTCGTGCGCGAGCTGTCGGCCGAAGACGTCGCGCGGCTGCGCGCGAACGCGAAGACGTATGTCGAGCGACGTGCGCATTTCAAGGAGCAACTCGTGCGGATCGGGTGATTCGCACGGATTTCAAGGAAGAAGAGTGAGCGACCAGTTACAGAAATTCATGTTCAATGCGGCGCCCGTGCGCGGCGAGATCGTTTCGCTGCGCAACACGTGGCAGGAAGTGCTCGCCCGCCGCGACTACCCTGCCCCGGTGCGCACGGTGCTCGGCGAGATGATGGCCGCATGCGCGCTGCTGTCCGCGAACCTGAAATTTCACGGCACCCTGATCATGCAGATCTTCGGCGACGGGCCGGTCCAGATGCTGGTCGTCCAGTGCGGGTCCGATCTGTCGATGCGGGCCACCGCGAAGTTCTCCGGCGACGCCGCGCAGACGATCAGCGACGACACGAGTTTCGCGTCGCTCGTCAACGCGAGCGGCCACGGCCGCTGCGTGATCACGCTCGATCCGGCCGACAAGCTGCCGGGCCAGCAGCCGTATCAAGGCATCGTGCCGCTGAACGGCGTCGACGGCCCGCTCGAATCGGTGTCGCAGGTGCTCGAGCACTACATGCATCACTCGGAGCAGCTCGACACGCGGCTGTGGCTCGCGGCCGATCGCGACCGCGCGGTCGGCATGCTGCTGCAGAAGCTGCCGGGCGACGGCGGCATCGTGCCGCGCAACGCCGAAACCGATATCGACACGTGGGAGCGCGTGTGCACGCTCGGCGGCACGCTGTCCGCGAAGGAACTGCTCGAAGTCGAACCGGAAGTCGTGTTCCGCCGGCTGTTCTGGCAGGAAAACGTGCAGCACTTCGAACCGGCCGGCACGCGCTTCCAGTGTTCGTGCTCGCGCGAGAAGGTCGGTGCGATGCTGCGCATGCTCGGTCGTGAAGAAGTCGACAGCGTGATCGTCGAGCGCGGCCACGTCGAGATCCACTGCGAGTTCTGCAACCAGCGCTATGAATTCGATCCGGTCGACGTCGCGCAACTGTTTGCGGCACCCGGTGTCGAAACCGGCATCGCGCCCGCGACCGACCAGCGTCACTGAGCCATGCGCCCGTGCCCGCCACCGGCGCGGCACGGGCGCATAATGACGCACGAGCGCCGCACCGCGGCTCAGGCGCCCAAGGCCCGGCCTTCGGCGCAAGCCGCTTTCCCACGGTCGGCGCGCCGCAGGAGAAACACATGAATCGCCCTCACCCCTTGCTCACCATCCGCAGCGTCGTCCTGACGGGCATGGCCGCCGGCACGCTCGCGCTGGGCGGCTGCGCGATGCCGCCGCCGACTTCCACGATCCTGAGCCGCCTGCCCGAACCGGGCGCGTCGGGCGGCCAGCCACCCGTGTTGTCGAGCGCCGAACGCAAGCGCTACGACGAGATCGACCAGCAGGTGCTGCGCGAACAGAACAGCGCGATGGCAGCCGAAGCGGCGGCGCGCGCGTGGGCGTATTACTCGCCGCCACCCGTGACGGTCTACGGCGGGTACTACGGCGGATGGGGCAATCGCTGGGGCACGGGCGTCAGCTACGGTTACCCGGGCTGGTGGTGGTGAGCGGCGTCGTCCGATCGATTGCTGACTGGCAGGAAATAAAAAAGCGCGGCATTTCCCGCGCTTTTTCAATGGATTCGACGTACCGCGCTCAGTGATGCGCCGGCTTGCCCTTGTCGCCGCCGTGATGGCGCGACGGCTTCGCGATCGACTGCGGATTCGGCACGACCCGCACCGGCGCCGCCGAAACCGCGCCGCGCGTCGACGTATTCGATGGCGTGTTGTTCACTGGCCCCGCAGGCGCATTCGGCGACACGAACTGCACGAATACTTCGCCGTCCTTCACCATGCCCATCTCGTAGCGCGCACGCTCCTCGATCGCCGCGGTGCCGCTCTGCAGATCCTGCACTTCGCCCGCGGTGCGCTCGTTGCGCAGCTTCTCGTCCGCATTCTTCTGAAGCTGGTCGTCGAGCTGCTGACGCAATTCGTGCACCCGCAGCCAGCCGCCGTGTCCCCACCATAGGGGGTACTGAATGAGCGCCAGCAAGGCAATCAGGACGACAGTGACAAGCCGCATGTAAGAGACGCAGATATAAGAAGCGCCGCTCCGCGCACAGGCACAGAGCGGCGTCGAGATGACGAACCCGATAGTAGCGCGTTAGCGCAGGTTATAGAAAGCCGATTTGCCCGGGTAGCTCGCGATGTCGCCGAGGTCTTCCTCGATGCGCAGCAGCTGGTTGTACTTCGAGATGCGGTCGCTGCGCGACAGCGAACCCGTCTTGATCTGACCGGCGTTCAGGCCGACCGCGATGTCCGCGATCGTCGAATCTTCCGTTTCGCCCGAGCGGTGCGAGATCACGGCCGTGTAACCCGCGCGCTTCGCCATTTCGATCGCCGCGAACGTTTCGGTCAGCGTACCAATCTGGTTGATCTTGATGAGGATCGAGTTCGCGATGCCCTTCTCGATGCCTTCCTTCAGGATGCGCGTGTTCGTGACGAACAGGTCGTCGCCGACCAACTGCACCTTCTTGCCGAGACGATCGGTCAGCAGCTTCCAGCCGTCCCAGTCGCTTTCGTGCATGCCGTCCTCGATCGATACGATCGGGAACTTGTCGGCGAGCGTCGCGAGGTAGTCGGTAAATTCGGCCGACGACAGTTGCAGGCCTTCGCCGGCGAGCTGGTACTTGCCGTCGTGGTAGAACTCGGATGCCGCGCAGTCGAGCGCGAGCAGCACGTCTTCGCCCGCACGGTAGCCGGCCTTCTCGATCGCCTGCAGGATCGTCGACAGGCACTCGTCGTTGCTGCCGAAGTTCGGTGCGAAACCGCCTTCGTCGCCGACGGCCGTGCTCATGCCGCGGTCGCTCAGGATCTTCTTCAGCGCGTGGAACACTTCCGCGCCGCAACGCAGCGCTTCACGGAACGTCGGCTGGCTGACCGGAACGATCATGAATTCCTGGATGTCCAGGCTGTTGTTCGCGTGCGCGCCGCCGTTGACGATGTTCATCATCGGCACCGGCAGTTGCATCGCACCCGAACCGCCGAAGTAGCGGTACAGCGGCAGGCCGGCCTCTTCAGCGGCGGCCTTCGCGACGGCCATCGACACGGCCAGCATCGCGTTCGCGCCGAGGCGCGACTTGTTGTCGGTGCCGTCCAGCTCGAGCAGCGTCTTGTCGAGGAACGCCTGTTCCGACGCGTCGAGGCCCATGATGGCTTCGGAGATTTCGGTGTTGATGTGCTCGACTGCCTTCAGCACGCCCTTGCCGTTGTAGCGGCCGGCTTCGCCGTCGCGCAGTTCGATCGCTTCACGCGAGCCGGTGGACGCGCCCGACGGCACCGCCGCGCGGCCCATCGTGCCCGATTCGAGCAGCACGTCGCATTCGACGGTGGGGTTGCCGCGCGAATCCAGAATCTCGCGGCCGATGATATCTACGATTGCACTCATGGGTTTCCTCTGAGAATGACGATGGATTCTTCAAACTGCGACGGCGTGCGTGCCGGAACCGCTTTCGCTACAGACGCGCGAAGCCGTCGCAAGGTTCATTCGATCTTTAATTGAAATCGTTTTCCAGGAACGGATTGCGCTTCACCGCCTGGTCGAGCGTGACGAGGGTCTCCAGCAACGCGCCCATCCGGTTCAGCGGCACCGCGTTCGGGCCGTCCGACTTCGCCTCGGCCGGATTCGGATGCGTTTCCATGAAGAGGCCCGCGACGCCCGTCGCGACCGCCGCACGGGCGAGCACCGGCACGAATTCGCGCTGGCCGCCCGAGCTCGTGCCCTGCCCGCCCGGCAGCTGCACCGAGTGGGTCGCATCGAACACGACCGGCGCGTTCGTCTCGCGCATGATCGCGAGCGAACGCATGTCCGACACGAGATTGTTGTAGCCGAACGAGACGCCGCGCTCGCACGCCATGAAGCGGTCTTCCGACAGCCCCGCGTCACGCGCCGCGTCGCGCGCCTTGTCGATCACGTTCTTCATGTCGTGCGGCGCGAGGAACTGGCCCTTCTTGATGTTGACGGGCTTGCCCGAGCGCGCGCACGCATGGATGAAGTCGGTCTGGCGGCACAGGAACGCCGGCGTCTGCAGCACGTCGACGACCGACGCGACCTGCTCGATCTCGTCGATCGAATGCACGTCGGTCAGCACCGGCAGGCCGAGCTGGCGCTTCACCTCGCCGAGAATCCGCAGCCCCTCGTCCATTCCGAGGCCACGAAACGACTTGCCCGAGCTGCGGTTCGCCTTGTCGTAGGACGACTTGTAGATGAACGGAACGTTCAGCTTCTCGCAGATCTCCTTCAGGCGGCCCGCCGTGTCGATCGTCATTTGCTCCGATTCGACGACGCAGGTACCCGCGATCAGGAAGAAAGGCTGGTCGAGACCGACCTCGAAATCGCACAGCTTCATGCTTGCACTCCGCGCGCTTGCTTGTTGGCAAGCGCCGCTTCGACGAACGACTTGAACAGAGGATGACCGTCACGCGGCGTGGACGTGAATTCCGGGTGGAACTGGACGCCGACGAACCACGGGTGCATCGAACGCGGCAGCTCCATCATTTCCGGCAGATCCTCGCTCGGGGTACGGGCGCTGATGATAAGGCCGCCGGCTTCGAGCTGGGGCACGAAGCGGTTATTGACTTCATAACGGTGGCGATGGCGCTCGTTCACGTCCTTGCCGTAGATTTCTTCCGCCATCGTGCCCGGCTTGATCGGGCAGCGCTGCGAACCCAGGCGCATCGTGCCGCCGAGGTCGGATTCCTCGGTGCGCGTCTCGACCTTGCCTTCGCGGTCGTACCATTCGGTGATCAGCGCGACCACGCGCTCCGGCGTGTCCGGATCGAATTCCGTGCTGTTCGCCTGCTTCAGGCCGACGACGTCGCGCGCGAATTCGATCACCGCGAGCTGCATGCCGAGGCAGATGCCGAGGTACGGCACCTTCGACTCGCGCGCGTAGCGAACCGCGGCGATCTTGCCTTCCGTGCCGCGACGGCCGAAACCGCCCGGCACCAGCACGGCGTCGAGATGCTTCAGGCTGTCGACGCCGTTCGTCTCGAGCTCTTCCGAGTCGATGTACTCGATGTTGACCTTGGTCGACGTGTGGATCGACGCATGGCGCAGCGCCTCGATCAGCGACTTGTACGACTCGGTCAGATCGACGTACTTGCCGACCATGCCGATCGTCACTTCCTGCTTCGGGTTCTCGAGCTTCTCGACGAGCGCCGACCACATGCTCAGGTCGGCGTCCTTCGGCGACAGCTTCAGCTCTTCGCAGATGATCCGGTCGAGGCCCTGGTCGTGCAGCATCTGCGGAATCTTGTAGATGCTGTCGGCATCCCACACCGAGATCACGGCGTCTTCCGGCACGTTCGAGAACATCGAGATCTTCTTCGATTCGTCGTCGGGGATGCGGCGATCCGCACGGCACAGCAGCACGTGCGGCAGGATGCCGATCTCGCGCAGCTTCTGCACGCTGTGCTGGGTCGGCTTCGTCTTCAGCTCGCCGGCCGTCGCGACGTACGGCACGAGCGTCAGGTGCACGAAGCACGCGCTGTTGCGGCCGAGGCGCAGGCTCATCTGGCGTGCGGCCTCGAGGAACGGCAGCGACTCGATGTCGCCGACCGTGCCGCCGATCTCGACGATCGCGACGTCCGGCTCGCCGCAGGTGGCCGATGCGGCCCCGCGCTCGATGAACGCCTGGATTTCGTTCGTGATGTGCGGAATGACCTGCACGGTCTTGCCGAGATAGTCGCCGCGGCGTTCCTTGCGGATCACCGATTCGTAGATCTGGCCGGTCGTGAAGTTGTTGGCCTTGCGCATCTTCGTGCTGATGAAGCGCTCGTAGTGGCCGAGGTCGAGGTCGGTCTCCGCTCCGTCTTCCGTCACGAACACTTCGCCGTGTTGAAACGGGCTCATCGTGCCGGGGTCGACGTTGATGTAGGGATCAAGCTTGAGGAGGGTGACTTTCAGACCGCGCGATTCGAGGATCGCGGCGAGGGAAGCGGCGGCAATGCCCTTGCCAAGGGAAGAAACTACGCCGCCGGTGACGAAAACATATTTGGTCATCGCTGGATGCTCGCGGGAAAAACGGATTATACCGTAAAGCCCGCCCTTCTCTCAGCAATTGGCGTGATGATCGCGCCCCGTTCGGGCCGACCCGCGCCGGCCGTGCGCGCCGGTACGAACCGGCCGGCCGGTCGGCGCCGCACGCATCCACCGGCGGGCGTTCCAGCCGCCCGGCGAAACGTCAGGCGCGCTTCGCGAGCGGCGCGCCGGCCTGCGAAACGCCGCCCTCTTCCGCCTTCAGCGAATTCAGCATCCGCTGCAATGCGCGGGCGGTCTCGATCGGCCGCTCCATCGGGAACAGGTGGCTGCCCTCGAGCCATTCGATGCGCCCCCGCGTCGCGCGGCGCGTCGCATCGAGCCCGACCTGCCGCACCTCGCGCGAGCGCGTGCCGGCGAGAAAGCCGAGCGGCACCGGCGCGCCGTGCGCGAGCCGCGGGCCGAGCGTGTGCGGCAGCGTCCGGTAGATCAGGTATTCGACCTGCCGGTCGAACGCGAGCGCGCGCTCGCCGTCGGCGCCGGCCTGCGGAATCCCGTAGTCGATATAGTCGGCCAGCATCCGTTCGTCCCAGCGCGCGAACGCGGGCTTCTCGCGGAAGTGCCGCCAGACTTCGTCGCGGCTCATCCAGCGGGTGCGCCGGTTGCGCGTCGCCGCGGCCGGCGACAGCCGCTCGTCGAGCCCCGCCCACTGGCTCGCGCGCAGCGCGCCGGCACGCCAGCCCGCGATGATCGGCGAATCGATCATCACGACGCCGCGCACCCACTGCGGCTTCTTCAGCGCGGCCATCAGCGACAGGTAGCCGCCGAGCGAATGGCCGACGAGCCAGACCGGACGCTCGTAGCGGCTGCCGATGTCGTCGAGCAGTTGCTCGACGAGATGCGGCCAGTCGCGCGTCACCGGGTAGCGGCGGTCGTGGCCGATCCGTTCGACGTAGCGCAACTCGTAGTCGTCGGCCAGTTCGGCGAAGATCGTCCGGTACGTCGACGCCGGGAAGCCGTTCGCATGCGAGAAGTGGAGGATGTCCTTCAAACGCCGATGTCTCCTTTGTCGGCGGGAGTTAGTGCTTCAGCACTTACTCCCGCCCCATGCTTCGCGGTCGACCGGCGTTGGCGCTTTGGCTCTCACGCCAGTCCCATGCTTCGTATTCTGTCGGGACCGTGCTTCGGTACGGCACGCCGGCCCCGAACTTTCCATCCCGATACGGCGGCCTTCGCCGCGCTCACCGGTCCATCCAGTACCTGCGCCGTTCGTCGCGATAGCGCGCGAAGGCAAACCCGCCGCCGGCCGGCGCGACGTCGAATCGCACGGCGCCGTCGCGATCGGTGCGCGGCAGCGGAATCCCGCGCGCCTCGTAGCGGGCCAGCACGGTCCGGTGCGGATGCCCGAAACGATTACGATAGCCTACAGGAAATACCGCGACGCGCGGCCCGACCGAATCGAGGAAAGGCTCGACCGACGACGTGCGGCTGCCGTGGTGCGGAACGACCAGGATCTGCGCGGCCAGCGCGTCGCGCGCATCGGCCACCAGCCGGCGCTCGGCGGCGGCCTCGATGTCGCCCGTCAGCAGTGCCGACGTGCCGCCCGCATCGAGGCGCAACACGCACGATTGTCCGTTCGACGACCCCGTGCCCACCCCGCCCGGCGGCCACAGCATCGTGAAGACG
>NZ_JACFYV010000094.1:0-22990 GCF_016759955.1 Burkholderia sp. KCJ3K979 | reverse complement strand
CGCCACGCCCGTTCGCCCCACCCCACTCCCCCTGCAAGCCTTCTTCCACCTTCCGCGAAATCCTTATCGAAATTGCTTCGTTCGCCTTTGCCGGCCGCGCCGCTAACGTGTTCAAAACGGCGGCGGCGCGCCGGATGCATCGCACGAAGCACGACAGCCGCCGCCATCACGACAACTGCGTCGCGATAACGGAACAGACCGGACGGGCCGCGTGCCCGCACCCCGCCAGGAACGTCCGCATCGCGCGCCATTCGCGATGCCCATGGCCACGAACGACCGCATCATCGACACGACGCCGCTCGACGTCCGCGCGCAGCCGCTGATCGACGCGCTGATCGACGAGTATTCGACCCGTTACAACGCGTACCGCCCCGACAGCCGCGCGTCGGCCCGCGACGAACTCGCGCGCTATCCGGCCGAACTGTTCGCGCCGCCCGAAGGCGCGTTCGTGCTGCTGCTGCGCGACGGCGAGACGATCGGCGGCGGCGCGTTCAAGCGCTACGACGCGCAGACCGCCGAACTGAAACGCATCTGGACGCGCACCGACCTGCGCCGCCAGGGCCTCGCGCGACTCATCGTCGAAGCGCTCGAACTGCGCGCCGTGCAACAGGGCTACCGCCGCCTCTACCTGACCACCGGCTTTCGTCAGCCCGAAGCGTGGGCGCTGTACGACCGCACCGGCTATACGCGGCTGTTCGATTCGTCGATCGACCCGGAAGCGTATTTCCACTTGCGTTTCGGCAAGGATCTCGTCGATCCGTCGCGCACGTCGACGCTGGCCGACCTGTGGGCGCCCGTGCCCGAACCGGTGCTGCCGCGCTGAGCGACCGCATTTCGCGTCGCCCATTCCGCTTTCAACGATTCCACGCTGCCACGACAGGACGTTTTCATGCATCGAGCCGTACCGCTTTCTTTCCGTGCCGTGCGCACGCTGGCCACCGCACTGATCGGCCTGAGCGCCATCGCGGCCGCGATGGCCGCGACCGCCGCGACGTTCGACCTGAGCCCCGAGCAGCGCGGCCGCCCGCGTGGCGCGGCCGATGCGGCAGTCGAGCGCGCGGTGCCCGCGTCGTTCAAGTTCGCCGAGCCCGGCACGCTGACGATCGGCATCGCACCGAGCCTGCCGCCGATCAGCTCGTATGCGACCGACGCGCGCACGGTGATCGGCTTCGATGCCGACGTCGGCCAGCTCGTGTCCGACAGCCTCGGCCGCAAGCTGAAGATCGTCGCGCTCGCGTGGGCCGACTGGCCGCTGGCGCTCGAATCGGGGAAAGTCGACGCGGTGATCTCGAACGTGACCGTCACCGAGGAGCGCAAGCAGAAGTTCGATTTCTCGACCTATCGCAAGGACCAGGTCGGCTTCTACGTGCGCAACGACAGCAAGATCCAGGCGATCCGCGAGCCGAAGGACGTCGCGGGGCTGCGCATCGTGACCGATGCCGGCACCAACCAGGAAAAGATCCTGCTCGCGTGGGACCGCGAGAACGTCGCGCACGGGCTGAAACCCGTGCAGATCCAGTATTACGACGACCAGGCGATGCGCATCGTCGCCGTGCAGTCGGGCCGGGCGGACGCGGTGTTCAGCGTGAATTCGGTGCTCGCGTATCAAAGCGCGCAGCAAGGCAAGACACGGCTCGTCGGCGCGATCAGCGGCGGCTGGCCGCGCACGGCCGACATCGCGATCGCCACGCGCCGCGGCAGCGGCCTCGCAGAGCCGCTGACCGTCGCGCTGAACGGGCTGATCAAGAGCGGCCGCTACCAGCAGGTGCTCGACCGCTGGAACCTCGCGTCCGAAGCGATCGACCAGTCGCGTACGAATCCGCCCGGGCTGCCGAAGAGCTGAGCGCCGCGCGCCCGCCACCGTCCATCCACGCTCACGCAGGAACGCCGCTCACCATGTCTTATTCGCTTTCGTTGCTGGACAAGAGTCCGATCGCCGACGGCGCGAACGCCGCCGACGCGCTGCGCTTCACCACGACGCTCGCGCGACGCGCCGAACAGCTCGGTTACGAACGCTTCTGGGTTGCCGAGCATCACGGCACGCCGGGTTTCGCCAGCTCGGCGCCGGAGGTCGTCGTCGCGCACCTGCTCGCGCACACGTCGCGCATCCGTATCGGCTCGGGCGGCGTGATGCTGCAGCACTACAGCCCGTTCAAGGTCGCGGAAACATTCAAGCTGCTGGCCGCGCTCGCGCCGGGCCGCGTCGATCTCGGCATCGGCAAGGCGCCCGGCGGGCTGCCGCTGACCACGCGCGCGCTGCAGTGGTTCCACGACAAGGCGCGCAAGCCCGATTTCGCGGGGCAGCTCGCGGAGCTCGACGCGTTTCTCGGCTGGGGCGTGGCCGAAGATCATCCGCTCGCCGGCGCGGTCGCGATGCCGGTGCCGCCGCAGTTGCCCGAACGCATCCTGCTCGGCGGCTCGCCGGACAGCGGCGCGCTCGCCGCACGCAACGGCTGGCGCTTCTGCTACGCGGGCCATTTCAACGGCGACGACGCGAATCTCGAACGCTCGCTCGACGCCTACCGCGGCGCGGGCGGCGAGAAACCGCTCGTCGCGCTGTACGCGGTCGCCGCGCCGACGCGCGACGAGGCCGAACAACTGATCGGGCCGCTGAAGATCTTCAAGCTGCAGTTGGCCGGCGGCCAGAGCTTCAATCTCGGCAGCGCGCAGGCGGCCGCGGAATTCGCGCGGCAAAGCGGCGCGTCCGACTACCGGATCGACGAGTTGCGCCCGACGGTACTGGCCGATACGCCCGAGGGCGTGCACCGCGCGCTCGACGCGCTGAGCCGGCGGCTCGACGTCGATGCGTTCGTGATCGATTCGCCGGTATCCGACTACGCGGCGCGGCTCGCGTCTGCCGAATGGCTCGGCGCCGCGCTGTCCACCACGCCGTTGCAGACGGCCCTCGCGGCCGATCGCTCCCTCTCCCCTGACCAGAACGCGTGACATTCCCATCATGACGACCCGACGATCGATTCCCTTCGGCCTGATGCTGCAAGGCGCAGGCAGCCACATGAACGCGTGGCGGCATCCGAGCAACCCGCCCGACGCCAGCATCAACCTCGACTTCATGATCGGCGTCGCGCGCAAGGCGGAAGCCGCCGGCATCACCTTTGCGTTCGTCGCGGACGGCCTCTACATCAACGAGAAGTCGATCCCGCACTTCCTGAACCGCTTCGAGCCGCTGACGGTGCTGTCGGCGCTCGCGGTCGCGACGAAGAAGATCGGGCTCGCGGGCACGATCTCGACGTCGTACAGCGAGCCGTTCACGGTCGCGCGCCAGCTCGCGTCGCTCGACGCGATCAGTGGCGGTCGCGCGGGCTGGAACGTCGTGACGACGCCGCTCGAAGGCACCGCGAAGAATTTCGGCAAGACGCACCCGGATCACGAACTGCGCTACGAGATCGCCGACGAATACCTCGAGGTCGTGCAGGGCCTGTGGGACAGCTGGGACGACGACGCCTTCGTGCGCGACCGCGCGACCGGCCGCTTCTTCGATCGCGACAAGCTGCATACGCTCGATCACCAGGGCCGCTTTTTCCAGGTTGCGGGCCCGCTGAACATCCAGCGCTCGCCGCAGGGGCAGCCGGTGATCTTCCAGGCCGGCTCGTCCGACACCGGCATCGGCCTCGCGGGCAAATACGCGGACGCCGTGTTCACGCATTCGCCGTCGATCGAGGAAACGGCCGCGTTCACGCAGCGCGTGAAACAGAGCGCGATCGAACACGGGCGGCAGGCCGGCGACGTGAAGATCTTCCCGGGCGTCGGGCCGATCGTCGGTCGCACGGCCGCCGAAGCGGAAGACAAATACCAGGCGATCCGCGACCTGCTGACGATCGACGAGGCGCTCGCGTACCTCGGCCGCTATTTCGATCACCACGATTTCACGCAGTACGCGCTCGATGCGCCGTTCCCGGAACTCGGCGAGCTCGGCCGCAACAGCTTCCGCTCGACCACCGACCGCATCAAGGCCGATGCGAAACGCAAGGGCCTGTCGCTGCGCGAAACCGCGCTCGCGGTCGCGACGCCGCGGCCGAACTTCATCGGCACGGCCGAACACGTCGCCGACGAACTGATCCGCTGGCACGACGCAGGCGCCGGCGACGGCTTCATCCTCGGTTTTCCGGTCCAGGCGCAGGGCGTCGACGATTTCATCGAACTCGTGATTCCGGTGCTCGAGGCGCGCGGCCGCTACAGCCGCGACCTGCCCGGCGCCACGCTGCGCGACCACCTCGGTCTGCCGCGCAAGGCGAGCCGCTACGCGACGCCCGGTGCCGCCCAGGAAACGGCCGCCGAAGCGCACGCCTGACGCCGCCGCGCCGCCCATGCACGGCGGCGCGCCCGCCGATCGATCGATTCGAGGATTCCAACGACATGAGCGACACGACCCACCTCGGCGGCGCGCTGCCGCCGCTCTCTTCCCCCGGCACACGCGAGCCCGGCACGCGTTTGCGGATCGTGCCCGCGCGCCACCGGTCGCGCACGGCCGGCACCGTGCTCGCGCTCGTGCTGATCGCGATCACGCTGTATTCGCTCCTCGGCAACCCGCAGTGGGGCTGGCCGGTGTTCGCCGAATGGTTCCTGTCGCCGCCGGTGCTGTCGGGGCTCGCGCGCACGCTGGTGCTGACGCTGCTCGGCGCGGTGTTCGGCTTCGTGCTCGGCGCGTTCGTCGCGCTGGCCCGGTTGTCGCGCTCGCGCCTGCTATCCGCCAGCGCATGGACCTTCGTGTGGCTGTTCCGCTCGATTCCGTTGATCGTGCTACTGCTGATCCTGAACAACCTCGGCTACCTGT
The DNA here is from genome assembly GCF_016759955.1 of Burkholderia sp. KCJ3K979. Taxonomy (NCBI): domain Bacteria; kingdom Pseudomonadati; phylum Pseudomonadota; class Betaproteobacteria; order Burkholderiales; family Burkholderiaceae; genus Burkholderia; species Burkholderia sp. KCJ3K979. Next base: position 18,198 of record NZ_JACFYV010000094.1, on the reverse strand, counting down.
ACGAGCACGTGCGGCTCGGCGTGCCGTTCACCGACATCGTGTGGTTCGACACGCCGACCACCGACCTCATCAGCCCGTTCCTCGCGGCCGTGTTCGGCCTCACGCTGAACCACGCGGCGTTTTCCGCGGAGGTGATCCGCGGCGGCATTCTCGCGGTCGACCAGGGGCAGCTCGAAGCCGCCGCCGCGCTCGGGCTGCCGCGCGGCCGCCAGACGTCGCGGATCGTGCTGCCGCAGGCGATGCGCGCGATCCTGCCGACCGCATTCAACGACCTGATCTCGCTCGCGAAAGGCACGTCGATGGTGTACGTGCTCGCGATGCCCGAACTGTTCTACACGGTGCAGGTGATCTATCGCCGCAACCTCGAAGTGATTCCGCTGCTGATGGTCGCGACCGTCTGGTACCTGATCATCCTGACCGTGCTGTCCGCGATCCAGGTGCAGGTCGAGCGGCACTATGCACGCGGCGCGCTGCGCAATCCGCCGCCGTCGGTGGTCACGTTCGCGCTTGCGCGCCTCGGCGGGCTGTGGCGGCGTGTCGCGTCACGCCGTGCGGCGTCGAATGCGCAGGCTGCAGACGACACGCGCACCGATACCGCGGCCGCCGTGTCGCGCACCGGCGGCGAAGTGGCCGTGCATGGCGTGTCGAAGCAGTTCGGCATGCAGCGCGTGCTCGACAACGTGTCGTTCGTCGCGCCGCGCGGCAGCGTGACCGTGATCGTCGGCCCGTCCGGCTCCGGCAAGTCGACGCTGCTGCGCACGATCAACCATCTCGAACGCGTCGACGACGGTTTCATCGACATCGACGGCGAACTGATCGGCTATCGCCACGACGGCGACGTGCTGCACGAACTGAGCGAACGCGACGTGCTGAAGCGGCGCACGGCCGTCGGCATGGTGTTCCAGAACTTCAACCTGTTCCCGCACCTGACGGTGCTCGAGAACCTGATCGAAGCGCCGATCGCCGTCGCCGGCGTGACGCGCGATGCGGCCGAGCACACCGCGCGCACGCTGCTCGCGCGGGTCGGCCTCGCGGATAAAGCCGATGCGTACCCGCGCCAGTTGTCCGGCGGCCAGCAGCAACGCGTCGCGATCGCGCGGGCGCTCGCGTTGCGTCCGAAGGTGCTGCTGTTCGACGAGCCGACGTCGGCGCTCGATCCGGAACTCGTCAACGAAGTGCTCGACGTGATCAAGGAACTCGCGCGCTCGGGCACGACGCTCGTGATCGTCACGCACGAAATCGGCTTCGCACGCGAAGTGGCGGACAACGTGCTGTTCATGGAACGCGGGCGCATCGTCGAGGCCGGGCCGCCCGCGGTCGTGCTCGACGCGCCGTCGCATTCGCGCACCCGCGCGTTCCTGTCGCGGGTGCTGTGATGCGCGCCGCTTTCGACCTGCGAGGTGCCGCGCGATGACCGATCGACGCCAGTTCATCACGGCCGCGCTGGTCGCGGCATCGGGCCTGCCGTGGCACGCGGCACGCGCGGCGGCCGCCACCGCCGACCTCGACCCGCGTCAGGCCGGCCGCCTGCGCGCGAGCCCCGACGACGCGGCCATCCGCGCGGCCAGCGGCTACCGCTGGGTGCGCGACGGCGCGTTCACGGTCGCGATCTCGCCGCACGCGCCGCCCGTGTCGACCTATGCGACCGACGCGCGCACCGTGGTCGGTGCCGATCCCGACTATGCGCAACTGGTCGCGGACGCGCTCGGCCGTACACTCGTGCTACTGCCGATCGCGTGGGCCGACTGGCCGCTGGGGCTGACGTCCGGCAAGTACGACGCGGTGATCTCGAACGTCGGCGTGACCGAGAAGCGCAAGGAGAAATACGATTTTACGACCTACCGGCTCGGGCTGCACGGCTTCTACGTGCGCACCGCCAGCCCGATCGCGAAGATCGCGGAGCCGAAGGACATCGCGGGCCTGCGGATCATCACCGGCGCCGGCACGAGCCAGGAGCGCATCCTGCTCGAATGGAGCAAGCGCAACGTCGCGCAAGGGCTGAAGCCGGCCGAACTGCTCTATTTCGACGACGATGCGACCGCGCGCATCGCGCTGCTGTCGGGCCGCGCGGATGCGGAGCTGAACCCGAACGCGTCGCTCGCGTACGAGGCCGCGCGCACCGGCAAGATCCGCCGTGTCGGCGTCGTCAATGCAGGCTGGCCGGCGAATGCGGACGTCGCGATCGCGACGCGCCGCGGCAGCGGGCTCGCGCCCGCGCTGACGCTCGCCACCAATGCGCTGATTGGCAACGGCCGCTATGGGCAGGCGCTGGCGCGCTGGGGTTTGCAGAGCGAGGCGATCGCGCGGGCGGAGACCAATCCGCCGGGGTTGCCGTCGTTCTGAGCGTGTTGCTCAAGACAATCGCGCCGGCATGTCGTGACAGACAGGCCGGCGCGATTCGATCGGTCGGTCGGTCGTCTACGCCGGCACCGCCGCCTGATAGCGGTCGAGTTCCGCAATGTGCGCATGAATCGCCGGAATCAGGTCGCGCCCGTAGGCCAGTGCATCGTCGAGCGGATCGAAACCGCGAATCAGGAACGTCGATACGCCGAGCCGGTAATACGCGCCCAGCGCTCGCGCGACCTGCTCGGGCGTGCCGACCAGCGCGGTCGAATTCCAGCGCGCGCCGGTCAGGTTCGCAACCCCCATCCACAGCCGCTCGTCGAGCACGTCGCCCTGCGCGGCGGCGGCCATCAGCCGCTGCGAGCCCGCATTCTGCGGCGCGTGACCGGCGATCGGCTGGCCGTTCGCGAGCCGCGCCGCACGCACGCGCTCGCGGATCGCCTCGGCCTTCTCCCACGCGGCCGCCTCGGTATCGGCGACGATCGGCCGGAACGACACGCTGATGCGCGGCGCGCGTCCGAACGGCGCGGCGGCGGCCCGCACGCGCGCGATCTGCTCGCGCACCGCATCGAGCGGCTCACCCCACGTCATGTAGACATCCGCATGCTCGCCCGCAACGGCAAGCGCGGCGGGCGACGAGCCGCCGAAATAGATCGGTACGTGCGGCCGCTGCGCGCCCTTCACGAGCGGCGACGCGCCGCGCAGCCGGTAGAACGCGCCGTCGTGATCGACCGGCGCATCGGCCAGCCAGATCCGTTTCAGCACGTCGAGATATTCGCCGGTGCGGCGGTAGCGCGCATCGTGCGGCACGAAATCGCCGTCGCGCTGCAAGTCGGCGTCGTCGCCGCCGGACACCACGTTCAGCGCGAGCCTGCCGCCGCTGAACACGTCGAGCGTCGCGATCTGCCGCGCGGCGGCCGACGGCACGATCACGCCTGGCCGGTGCGCGAGCAGCAGGCGGATGCGTTCGGTCGCGGCGGCCGCGAACGACGCGACGATGAAGCCGTCCGCCGCGTTGCTGAAATGGCCGATCAGGATCTGGTCGAAGCCGGCGGCCTCGTGCGCCTGCGCGAAGCGGCGCAGGTAGTCGGGCTGGACGGCCGCGCCGCCCGGTACGTCGACCTCCGCGCCGGGCGTCGCGGTGATCATGCCGATGATGTCGACTGGCATGTCGGGATGTCCTCGGGTATGTCGATCAGGAATGGCGGGAATCGTGTAGCGGGCCGCACGGTCACTGCGCGGCGGCGGTCTTCTGCGCGGGCGCCGCGAACGCGCCTGCGTACGAGCGGTCGAGCAGCTTCGACGTGTCGTACGCGGTCGGAATCACGCCGGACTTGTGCAGGAAGTCTGCCGTGTTCTGCGCGTCCTTCGCGGCCGTCTCGTCGACCGGGCCGACACGCTGCCGGGCATTGTTGAGCCAGCGGTACGCGACGTCGGGTTCGAGATTCGCGCGTTTCGCCCACAGGTCCGCGTACTCGCGCGGATGGCTGTCGACCCACTGGCGCGCGACCACCACGCGCCGCAGGAAATCGGTGATTTCGGCGCGCTTGCCTGTCGCGGCCTGCTCGTTAGCAGCGACGAAGCTCAGCGCCGGCATCAGCCCCTGCGCGGTCGTCACGGGGCGCGCCCCCTGCCGCAACGCCAGCGTGCTGACGAACGGCTCCCACAGCGACACCGCGTCGACCGAGCCGTTCGCGAGCGCATTGGTCGCGTCGATCGGCATCAGGTACGCGTACTTCACCGAATCGGCGCGCAACCCCGCGTGTTCGAGCGCACGCAGCACGAGCTGCTGGCTCCACGCGCCGCGCCATACCGCGATGGTCTTGCCTTGCAGATCGGCCACGGTGCGCACCGGCGAGTTCTTCGGCACGAGGATCGCTACGCCGTCGAGGCTCTGCCGCGACACCGCGACGACCTTGACCGGCGCGCCGCGCGCGGCCAGCGTGAGCAGCGCGGAATCGCCGAGGAAGCCGAGGTCGATCGCGTTGCCGTTCAGGCTTTCGGCCACCGGCGCGGCGGCCTGGAAGTGCTTCCACTCGATCGTGTAAGGCAGATCCTTCAGCGCGCCGGACGCCTCCATCGACGCCTGGATGTTGAAGTAGTTCTGCTCACCGACACGCAACGTGACGGTGTCTTTGGCGATGCCCGGCTGCGCGGCGAGCGCCAGCAAGAGCGCCGTGACGATTCGGCTCAGCAACATGATCTCCCGGAAGGTTTGTCCGCCGTGCGAAACCGCCGGCGCAACGGATGGAACCGGTGAAGATACGTCGATCCACTTCATGACACAAACGCAATATTCTTCTATGCAAAGATGCAAATATTTTATGACTCGCTCGCGTGCGTGCACTGCTCGTCGTCTGCCGACGCCTCCCGAAGTTCGAAGGGTTCCTCGACAGATATTTCGTGCACGAAATAAATTACGAACTATATTTCGCATACGAAATAACTACCCGAGCGAGGACGCCCATGAGCTCCGAACCCATCGAATTTTCCGCTGCGGACGGCTACGTGCTGCACGGCACGCTGTGGTCGCCGGATGCGACGCCGCGCGCGCTGGTCCTGATCCATCCGGCGACGGCCGTGCCCGAGCGGCTGTATGCGGGCTTCGCGCGCTTCCTGACCGAACGCGGTTTCGCGGCGTTGACCTACGACTATCGCGGCATCGGCGCATCGCGGCCGGCGCGTTTGGGCGCGCTGCAGGCCCGCATGCGCGACTGGATGGAGCTCGACGTGGGCGCGGCGACCGCGTGGGCCCGGCACGCGTATGAAGGGCTGCCGTTGCTGGCGGTCGGCCACAGCGTCGGCGGCCACGCGATCGGGCTGTCCGGCGCGACGACGCATCTGCGCGCGGCCGTGCTGGTCGCCGCGCATGCGGGCAGCACGCGGCTGATCGCGCAGGCGGCCGAGCGCCTGAAGGTGCGGCTGATCCTGCGCGTGCTCGGCCCGCTGACGTCCGCGTTGCTCGGCTACGTGCCCGGCAAGCGGCTCGGGCTCGGCGAGGATCTGCCGGCCGGCGTGTTCCGCGAATGGAGCCGCTGGACGACGCTGCCTCACTACTTCTTCGACGATCCGACGCTCGGCGCGGCCGAGCGCTTCTCGAAGCAGCAGTTGCCGATCCTCGCGCTCGGCTTCGACGACGATCCGTGGGCGAACCCGGCCGCGATCGGCCTGCTGGTAAGCTATCTGACCCGCGCGAAGGTCGAACGCCGCCAGATCGATCCGCGCGCGGCGGGCAGCGGCCCGGTCGGGCACATGGGCTTCTTTCGAAGCCGGCCCGGCACCGTGCTGTGGCCCGACGTCGCCGACTGGCTCGCGCAGGCGCTCGACACGCCGCGCACCGCGGGCCGTCCCTCTCTTTCCATTGCAGCCGGGAACCCAGCTTGAGCGAAGACCGACGACTGTTTTTCATGTTGAACATCGGCCAGCGACGCGTGCAGCGCTGGATCGACCGCAAGGCCGAAACCGAAACGCGCGCGAGCGCCGCGCAGGCCGGTGCACTGTTCTGTCTCGCCAGGCAGGACGGCGCGCTGATCGGTGAAGTCGGCGCCGCATTGCAACTGGCGCCGTCCGCGATGACGGGGCTCGCCGACCGGATGGCGAAAGCCGGCCTCATCACGCGTCATGCCGATTCGGACGACGGCCGCGCGACGCGGCTGTACCTGACCGACGCAGGCCACGCGGCGCTCAAGCGTGCGCGCGTGCTGCTGCGCGAACTCAACGGGAAGCTGTGCGACGGGTTTTCCGACGCCGAACTCGACGTCGTCGCGCGCTGGTTGCACACGTTGCAGGAGCGCTTTCCGGCGGAGCGCTGAGCAGCGCATCACGCGCTCACAGTCGGCGCGTGCCGGACATCAATCGCAAGCGATTGCGATTCGCGTTTTCGATTCGATTTTCATGCCGCCGCAACGGCAAATCTTGCATGCCGGACGCCTGCTTCCGGCAACGCTTTCCGGCTACGTCCTGTTACAAAAAACCGTCTGTTGCGCGGCATTCGAATCGCCTACATTGCAATCCACTTCGACACATTCGTCGCATGCCCGGACTGGCGTTCCCGTCGGGTCGACATCGCAGACACACCCGACAAGCATTGAAAACGAAGAGGAGTCTTAACCGAAGCGCTGGCGGCATCCAGCGCACGCGGATCGCGATGACTGAAACGGCAAGCTGAACGGCACGTCACGACGTGCGCGGCACGATTCGCCGCGCCCCGGCTCGCGTCGTCTCGTCGTGCCCCGCCATCGCATCCGCCCCTCACCGAGGAGTCGTCCATGCGACGCATGATCGTGTCCCATCCGCTTGTCACCCGTCTGTCCGCCGCGATGGCGCTGGCCGCCGCTGCCGTGGCGCACGCCGAACCCGTCGTCGTGTCCGGCCCGAGCCCGTTCGCCGCGTGCACCATCGGCGGCCCGGGCACCAACTACGTGAATGCAGAAGTCGAACCGTGGCTCGCGGTCAATCCGGCGAACCCGAACAACATGATCGGCGTGTGGCAGCAGGACCGCTGGTCGAACGGCGGCGCCCACGGGCTCGTCGCCGGCTACACGTTCGACGCCGGCGCGACCTGGGCGCGCACGCCGCAGCCGTTCAGCGCATGCGCGCCGGGCGGGCTGAAATACGAGCGCGCGTCCGATCCGTGGGTCTCGTTCGGGCCGGACGGCACCGCCTACTCGGTATCGATCTCGTTCAACCAGTCGAACAACGCCAACGCGGTCGGCGCGTCGGTCTCGACCGACGGTGGGCAAACGTGGAGCAACCCGGCCGTGCTGATCGCGAACGACGAACCGACGACGCAGTTCTTCAACGACAAGGAATCGGTGACCGCCAACCCGGTGAAGGCCGGCACCGCCTACGCGGTATGGGACCGTCTCGAGCTGCCGAACGGCAACCCGTACGCGAACCTGCACACGAAGGCGTATCGCGGGCCGACGCTGTTCTCGAAGACGACCGACGGCGGCAAGACGTGGAGCGCCGCGAAGGTGATCGTCGACGTGCCGTCGCGCCAGCAGACGATCGGCAACCAGATCGTCGTCGATCCGAAGAGCGGCACGCTCTACGATTTCTTCGACCTGATCCAGCCACCGTTCAGCAAAGCGGCCGGCAAGGTCGCGTTCATCAAGTCGACCGACGACGGCGCGACGTGGACCAAGCCGCAGATCATCGCGGGGCTGCAGACGGTCGGCGTCACGGACCCGAACACCGGCGAACCCGTGCGCACCGGCGACATCATTCCCGAACCCGCGATCGATCCCGCATCCGGGCAGCTCTACGTCGTGTGGCAGGACAGCCGCTTCAACGGCGGCGCGTACGACGAGATCGCGCTATCGACGTCGAAGGATGGCGGCGCGACCTGGAGCACGCCGCAACAGGTGAACACGCCGACCGGGCGCCCCGCGTTCAATCCGTCGGTGCGCGTCGACAACACGGGCGCGGTGATGGTCACGCACTACGACTTCCGCGACCTGCAGGCCGGCAACACGACGACGCTGCCGACCGGCTTCTGGCGCAAGATCTCGCACGACGGCGGCGCCACGTTCGCCGACGAGCGGCGCGTCGGCGGCCCGTTCGACATGAAGCTCGCGCCCAACGCCGAAGGGTTCTTCATCGGCGACTACCAGGGGCTCGACGTTCTCCCGTCGTCGTCGTTCCATCCGTTCTTCGTGCAGACCAACGCGGGCAACCTGACGAACCGCACCGACGTGTTCTTCGCGCCGTAACGCGCGCCTGGCCACCTCGCCGCCGCTCCGACGCCATGCGTCGCGCGGCGGCGGGCGCAGCTCCAGCGCATCAATGCATGTCGGTCAGCACGATGCGCCCGTCGACCTTCCCTTCCCGCAGCTTCGCGAAGATGTCGTTGATGTTGCCGAGCCGGTCGCGGTGGATGTGCGCGCGCACCAGGCCGTCCGCCGCGAAATCGAGCGATTCCTGCAGATCGCGCCGCGTGCCGACGATCGACCCGCGCACGGTGATGCCGTTCAGCACGGTCGAGAAGATCGGCAGCGGGAAATCGCCCGGCGGCAAACCGTTGAGCGCCACCGTGCCGCCACGCCGGACCATCCCGAGCGCCTGCGCGAACGCGCTGCGCGATACGGCCGTGACGAGCACGCCGTGCGCGCCGCCGATTTCCTTCTGGATCACTTTCGCGGGGTCGTCGATCGACGCATCGATCGTCAGATGGGCGCCCAGTTGCCGCGCCAGCGCGAGCTTGTCGGGGGAAATGTCGATGGCCGCGACGTGCAGGCCCATCGCACGCGCATACTGCACGGCCACGTGCCCGAGGCCGCCGATGCCGGAAATCGCGAGCCACTGGCCCGGGCGCGTGTCGGTGACGCGAATGCCCTTGTAGACCGTGACACCCGCGCACAGGATCGGCGCGATCTCGTCGAACGCGACCTGCGCGGGCAACTGGCCGACGTAGTCGGGATCGGCCAGCACGTATTCCGCGTAGCTGCCGTTCACCGAATAGCCGGTGTTCTGCTGCCCATGGCACAGCGTTTCCCAACCCGTGCAGCAGTACTCGCAATGGCCGCAGGCCGTATAGAGCCACGGCACGCCAACGCGATCGCCCTCGCGCACGTGCGTGACGCCCGCGCCGACCGCCGCGACGATTCCCACGCCTTCGTGGCCCGGGATGAACGGCAGCGACGGCTTGACGGGCCAGTCGCCGTCGGCCGCGTGCAGATCGGTATGGCAGACGCCCGACGCCTTGATGTTGACGAGAATCTGGCCGGGCCCCGGTGCGGGGATCGGCACTTCGTCGATGCGCAACGGCTCGCCGAACGCGTGTACCACGGCCGCTTTCATGGTCTGGGTCATGCGTTGCTCCTGTCTGGTGATGAGCAACCCAGTATCCGGTTTCGGCACCGGAGCACGTTGATACGCGTCAACGCATCGGAACGGATGCAGCGGTCAACGCGGCTTCGCCACGATCGGCATCGTTCGACGCGAAAGCTCGAGCCGTCGATTGCACGCCGCCCCCGCTGCTCGCGCCACCCTTTCACCGTTCCGACAGAAACCCGACGAGATCCTGCCATTCGGCTTGGATTTTGACATGATATAACATATCATTTCGCGTGCTCGTCCACCGGATGCCGTTCCAACCAGGTGGCCGCGCCTTGCCGAGCCATGTTCCAACGGGTCACTGCGCGTCAGCGACGCAACAATATATCGTATCCAGCAGTGGCCCGCATCGCTCGTTATCCGATCCGATTCCAACCGATTCACCGACCATGCGCGACCTCCCTCGCTTACCGCTTCGCCCGCTCTCGTCCCTGTCGCTGATGCTGTGCGCCGCCGTCGCCCACGCGCAGACCGATGCGCCCGCCGCGTCCGGCACGCCTGCCGCCGCACCCGCACCGCTCGCACCGATCTTCGTGACCGCGAACCCGCTCGGCGACACCGAACTGATCGCGCCGACCGCCCAGCTTTCCGGCGACACGCTGACACGCCGCCAGGCCGATTCGCTCGGCGAAACGCTCAACGGGCTGCCCGGCGTGTCGACCACCACCTACGGGCCGATGGTCGGCCGCCCGATCATCCGCGGGATGGACGGCGACCGGATCCGGCTGCTGCAGAACGGCGTCGCGGCGTATGACGCGTCGTCGCTGTCGTACGATCACGCGGTGCCGCAGGACCCGCTGTCGATCGAGCGCGTCGAGATCGTGCGCGGCCCGGCCGCGCTGCTGTACGGCGGCAACGCGGTGGGCGGCGTGGTCAACACGATCGACAACCGGATTCCGCGCGAAGCGATCGAAGGCGTGACGGGCGCGCTCGACGCCCGCTACGGCGGCGCGAATTCCGTGCGCGCCGGCGCCGCGCAGGTCGAAGGCGGCAACGGCCGCTTCGCGTTCCACGTCGACGCATTCGATCGCGAAACCAGCAAGCTGCGGATTCCCGGCTATGCGCGCAGCAGCCAGCAGCGCGCGATCGACGGCCCCGACACGCCGCAACCGGAAGGCAACGTGCCGAACAGCGACGGGCGCGTGCACGGCGGCGCGGTCGGCGCGTCGTACACGTGGGCGGACGGTTTCGCGGGCCTGTCGTACAGCGGCTACGAATCGAACTACGGCTCCGTCGCGGAAAGCGACGTGCGGCTGCGGATGCGCCAGGAACGCCTCGCGTTCGCGTCCGAGGTGCGCAACCTGAGCGGGCCGTTCACGAAGCTGAAATTCGATTTCGCGTACACCGACTACCGCCACAAGGAAGTGGACAACGGCGAGACGGCGACCACCTTCCGCAATCGCGGCTACGAGGCGCGCATCGAGGCACGCCATCGAAAGATCGGGCCGTTCGAAGGCGCGATCGGCGTGCAGTTCGGCCAGAATACGTTCTCGGCGCTCGGCGACGAAATGCTCGTGCCGTCCACCCGCACCAACAGCGTCGCGCTGTTCGGCCTCGAGGAATGGCAGGTCGTCCCGGCGCTGAAGCTGAGCCTCGGCGGCCGCTTCGAGCACGTGAAGGTCGATCCCGATCCGGCGGGCGTCGAGAAATTCGCGGGCGCGCAGCCGCGCGACTTCAATGCGGGCAGCCTGTCGGCCGGTGCGCTGTTCTCGCTGACGCCGGTATGGTCGATCGCGGCGAACGTCGCCTACACCGAACGCGCGCCGACCTTCTACGAGCTGTATTCGAACGGTCCGCACGATGCGACCGGCCAGTTCCTGATCGGCAACCCGAACGCGTCGAAGGAAAAGGCCGTGTCGACCGACCTGTCGCTGCGCTATGCGAGCGGGCCGAACCGCGGCAGCGTCGGCGTGTTCTACAACCGCTTCTCGAACTATCTGACCGAGTACAACACCGGCCGCGTGGTGGACGACGACGGCGAGCCCGTCGCGCCCGGCACCGACGGCTCGCTCAACGAGGCAATCTACCGCGGCGTGCGCGCCGAGTTCTACGGCGTCGAGCTGGACGGCAAGTGGCGTGCGTTCTCGCGGCGCGGCCACACGGTCGATCTCGAACTGACGGCCGACTATACGCACGCGCGCAACGTCGACACGGGCCAGCCGCTGCCGCGCATCGCGCCGCTGCGCGCGACGCTCGCGGCCGACTACGGTTATGGCCCGTTCGGCGCGCGGGCGCAGATCACGCACGCGTGGTCGCAGCATCGCGTGCCCGACGACGACTTCTCGACGGACGGTTATACGTCGCTCGGCGTGATGCTGACGTACAAATTCCGCGTCGGCCCGACGCACTGGCTCGCCTACCTGCGCGGCGACAACCTGACGAACCAGGAGATCCGCTACTCGACGTCGGTCGTGCGCGGCTTCGCCCCGCAAGGCGGGCGCAGCGTGATGGCCGGATTGCGCACCACGTTCTGACCCTCGCATGGCTCGCGGCGCCCGTCGCGGGCCGCTTTCCGGGGCGAACCCGACGCCGCCGCGTCCTTTCCGTTTGTCCGTCAGACAGTCGCATCATTCACGCCGATCGTCGTGAATACGCATATCGGCTTCCATTCCCCATTCCTCCGCAATGAAATTCCGGCATTCACCGGTAATTTAGAATGAACTCATCAGACAATTACTATAAAAATGACGTTTATTGTTTTACCAGTAAATCCGGTTTCAAATACCTCGCATAAACAATTCAGTAAATATCGCCCCTCGCCTCTTTTGATCGAGATCAAGAATGCCCGTACGACAAGGCTTTGTTCAATCGAAAACAGAATGTAAGGGTTTTGACGGGTAAAGAATCATCCCGAATACCCGTTAAAGCCGGCACGATCCCGTATCTGGTCGAACGATAAATTCCATTTGCCAACCACACGCACAGGGGCACAACGTGAAAATCGCCAGAATGAGCATCAAAACGAAACTCCTCGGCGGCTTCGGCCTGCTCGCCGCGGTCGTCGTGATCGTGTCGGGCATGGCCCTCAAGGCACTGTCCGATACGAACGCCGAGTTTTCACGCTACATGAACGGCATCAACGCGCGGGCGAACCTGTCCGCGCAAATCCGCACCGCGGTCGACCGGCGCGCGATCGCCGCGCGCAACCTCGTGCTCGTCACCCGGCCGGCCGACGTCGAAGCCGAACTGGCCGAGGTGAACCACGCGCACAAGGACGTGCAGGACCATCTCGCGAAGCTCAAGGAACTCATGGCGAACGCGACCGACACCTCCGATCGCGCACGCGAACTGGTGGCCGACATCGTGCGCATCGAGGCCGGCTACGGGCCCGTTGCGCTGCGCATCGTCGGACTCGCGCAGGCCGGCAAGAAGGACGACGCAATCGCCGACATCGAGGACAACTGCCGCCCGTTGCTCGCGCAACTGGTGCGCGCAACCGACGCCTACGCGACCTTCACGCATGAACGCGAACTCGAAATCGCGCAGGCCTTCGCGGATCGCTACACGGCGGAGCGCAACCTGCTGGCCGGCATCTGCCTGATCGCCGTCGCGATCGCGGCCTGCGGCGGCCTGTGGCTCACACGCAAGATCACGGTGCCGATCGGCGCGGCCGTGGACGTCGCGCGCACGGTGGCGAACGGCGATCTCGGCAGCCGTATCGAGGTGCGCGGCAACGACGAAACGCGCGACCTGCTCGACGCGCTGCGGACGATGAACGAACGGCTGATCGGCATCGTCGGCCGCGTGCGCGACTCGTCGAACAGCATCGCGCACGCGGTGAGCGAGATCGCATCGGGCAACCTCGACCTGAGCCAGCGCACCGAGGAACAGGCCGCGTCGCTGCAGGAAACCGCGGCGACGATGGAGGAATTCACGTCGACGGTGCGCCTGAACGCGGAAAATGCGCAACAGGCCAGCACGCTCGCCGCGAATGCATCGGACGTCGCGCACCGCGGCAGCTCGGTGGTCGGCCGCGTGGTCGACACGATGACGGAGATCGGCCACAGCTCGTCGAAGATCGCCGACATCACGGGCATCATCGAAGGCATCGCGTTCCAGACCAACATCCTCGCGCTCAACGCGGCGGTCGAAGCCGCCCGCGCGGGCGAACAGGGCCGCGGCTTCGCGGTCGTCGCGAGCGAGGTGCGCAATCTCGCGCAGCGCTCGTCGACCGCGGCCAAGGAAATCAAGGAACTGATCACCGCGTCGGTGCAGACGATCCGCGACGGCTCGGCGCTCGCGGGCGAAGCCGGCAAGACGATGTCCGACGTCACGCAAGCCGTGGCGCGCGTGACCGACATCATGGGCGAGATCGCGGCCGCATCCGCCGAGCAAAGCCGCGGCATCGACCAGGTGAACCTGACGATCACGCAGATGGACGAGACGACGCAGCAGAACGCCGCGCTCGTCGAGCAGGCGGCAGCCGCATCGAAGTCGCTCGAGGCGCAGGGCCGCGAGTTGTCCGAAACGGTCGCCGCGTTCCGGATGCCGTCCGGCTCACATGGGGCGTCGCCGGGCGCGCGTGAGCAGGAAGCCGACGTGCGTCACTGGCAACCGGCTGCCGCGTAACGGCATGCGCGAACCAGACGACGATGCGCATGCGGTTACGCTCGTCCGTCTGGGTCACGCTGGCACGCACCGCGTAACCGCCGCATCCCTCATCGAAAATCGTTGCAGTCGATTGCGCATGCCGCCATGCGCGTCCTTCGCCCCACTCCCCGCATGGCCTTGCGCACACTGCTTCCGCAGCGACGCGCAAATTTCGGTCCCGCTCGGGCCTCGCGCGTTGCAGCACCCTCGTCATGGATAGCGCCCGACATGCGCGCCCGCATCGTGCATCGATACAGACTTTTAAAACGCACGAATGACGAGTATCCTAAAAAAGTACTTTTCGACCGGACGGCGAATCGCATTCCCTGACTCCCGTCCGACCGCCATGCGGCCCCATCGTCTCGCGCACCGCGCACCGATGGCGGCGTCTGTCTCTCGCGCCTGGCCGCACGCCCCCTTCCCCAACAATCGTCAGGAGAGCTGGTGAGCCGACTCGTCGTCGTATCCAATCGCATCGCAGATCCCCGTAAAGCCGCGGCAGGCGGTCTCGCCGTCGCCGTGAAGGACAGCCTGCAGGAAACCGGCGGCGTCTGGTTCGGCTGGAGCGGCAGGCTACGCGGCGGCGACGATCAGGCCACGCATGGCGACGACGTGCAGATCCAGAACGTCGGCGGCATCCAGCTCGCGACGGTCGACCTCGATCCGCAGGATTACGACGCTTACTATCTCGGCTACTCGAACAACGTGCTGTGGCCGGTGTTTCACTACCGGCTCGATCTCGCGCAGTTCGACCGGCGTTTCGCCGACGGCTACCGACGCGTGAACCAGCTGTTCGCGCGCAAGCTGCGCACGCTGCTGCGCCCCGACGACGTCATCTGGGTGCACGACTATCAGCTGATTCCGCTCGCGGCCGAGCTGCGCGCGATGGGCTGCACGAATCCGATCGGCTTTTTCCTGCACATCCCGATGCCGCCGCCGCCGATCATGGCCGCGATCCCGGAACACGAATGGCTGATGCGCTCGCTGTTCGCGTACGACCTCGTCGGCTTCCAGACCGAATCGGATCTGCTCCACTTCGAGCATTACGTCGAGGCCGAAGCCGGCGCGGCGCGGCTGCCCGACGGCCGGCTGCGCGCGTTCGGCCGCACGCTGTCGGCCGGTGCGTTCCCGATCGGCATCAACGTCGACGAATTCGAAGCGCTCGCGCGCGATCGCGACGGCCTCGACATGTTCGAGCGCATGCGCGACGAATATTCGCGCCGTCAGCTGCTGGTCGGGGTCGACCGGCTCGATTACACGAAAGGGCTGCCGCAGCGCGTGCATGCGTTCCGCGAGTTGCTCGAACACTATCCGGAGAACCGCGACCGCGCGACGCTGATCCAGATCGCCGCGCCGAGCCGCGAGGATCTCGGCGCCTACGACGACCTGCGGCGCGAGATGGACAGTCTGTGCGGCGCGATCAACGGCGACTACGGCGAGCTCGAATGGATGCCGATGCGCTACATTCACCGCACCGTCGCGCGCAAGCGGCTCCCCGGCCTCTACCGTGCAAGCCGGGTCGCGCTCGTCACGCCGCTGCGTGACGGGATGAACCTCGTCGCGAAAGAGTTCCTCGCGGCGCAGGACGCGGCCGACCCGGGCGTGCTCGTGCTGTCGCGTTTCGCGGGCGCGGCCGAGCAACTGAAGTCGGCGCTGCTCGTCAATCCGTACGACACGCAAGGCACCGCGCAGGCGATCCAGCGCGCGCTCACGATGCCGCTCGAAGAGCGCCGCCAGCGTCACGCGGCGCTGATGGCGATCATGCGCAAGACCGACGTGCACTGGTGGCGCACGCGCTTTCTCGAAGCGCTCACCGAAGCGGCCGAAGTCGCGGCCGCGACCGAATCCTGACGCGCTGGCGCGCGTTCACGCGTCCGTCGTCCCGGCGGGCATTCGAGCACGACCCACGACGTTCGACCGATACGTGTGCGTCGCTCATGGCGGCGCCGTGGCGGAAAGAAGGGAAAGAAAACGCGCAGTGTCGGCAGATCGACACGCGACGCTCGCCGGTCCGCGCAGCGCGCTTCAATGATCGGGTTCGTGCGGCCGTCGGTACGCGATGAAATCGCGCTCGACGGTAGACGCCTGCTCCGTTTCGATCGCGCCGCCTCGTGCGCTCGTTTCGTCACCGGGTAACGCTGCCGCCGTCGCCGACGGCGGTTCGCTGCACCCGTCGATCAGCGCCTGCAGCACGTCGCGTTCGAGCACCTCGCATTGCAGCAACCGTCGCGCGATGCGTTCGAGCGCGTCGCGTCGTTCGCCGAGCGTCGCCGCGACGCGCGCATGCGCATCGGTCAGCAGCGTGCGCACCTCGTCGTCGATCATGCGCGCGGTGTGCTCGCTGCAGCGGCCGTCGCCCGCATGCCATGCGCCGGGCATGCCCTGGCGTGCGTCGCCGTCGTCGAACGTCGCAAGCCCGATCTTCTCGCTCATTCCGTATTGCATGACCATGTGGCGCGCCATCGCGGTCGCGCGTTCGAGGTCGTTCTGCGCGCCGGTCGACACATCGCCGAACACGAGTTCTTCCGCCACGCGCCCGCCGAGCAGCGCGTCGATCCGGTCGAGCAACTCGCTGCGACGCAGGACGTAGCGATCCTCGGTCGGCACCTGTTGCGTGTAGCCGAGTGCCGCGACGCCGCGCGGAATGATCGACACCTTCTTCACCGGGTCGCAATGCGCGCGGCTCTCCGCGACGAGCGCATGGCCGGCTTCGTGATACGCGATCGTCAGCTTCTCCTGCTCGTTCATCACGCGGCTCTTGCGCTCGAGGCCCGTCAGCGCGCGGTCGATCGCCTCGTCGAAGTCGGCCATGCCGATCGCCGGCTTCCCGAGTTCGGCCGCATGCAGCGCGGCCTCGTTGACGACGTTCGCGAGATCGGCGCCGACGAAGCCCGGCGTGCGCGATGCAAGCTCGCCGAGATCGACGTCGGTCGCGAGCTTCACGCGCTTCACGTGCACGCCGAGGATCTGGCGGCGGCCGTTCACGTCGGGCCGGTCGATCGCGATGTGACGATCGAAGCGGCCCGGCCGCAGCAGTGCGGGGTCGAGAATCTCGGGCCGGTTCGTCGCGGCCATGATGATCACGCCGGCGCCGGCCTGGAAGCCGTCCATCTCGACCAGCAACTGGTTGAGCGTCTGTTCGCGTTCGTCGTTGCCCGACATCGGGCCGACGCCGCGCACCTTGCCGAGCGCATCGAGCTCGTCGACGAATACGATGCACGGCGCCTTCTGCTGCGCCTGCTCGAACAGGTCGCGCACGCGCGCGGCGCCCACGCCGACGAACATCTCGACGAACGCCGAGCCGCTGATCGAGAAGAACGGCACGGCCGCCTCGCCGGCCACCGCACGCGCGAGCAGCGTCTTGCCCGTGCCCGGCGCGCCGACGACGAGCACGCCTTTCGGAATCTTGCCGCCGAGCCGCTGGTAGCGATCGGGATTGCGCAGGAACGCGACCAGTTGCTGCAGTTCGGCTTTCGCTTCGTCGATGCCCGCGATGTCGTCGAACGTGATGCCGGTTTCCTGCTGCACGTACACGCGTGCGCGGCTCTTGCCCATCCCGGTGAAGTCCTGCAGCCCGCCGCGCTTGCGCAGCATCATGTTCCACACGAACACGAGCAGCACGAGCGGTAGCAACCACGACGCGAGCGACGTGATCCAGCCGGTATCGGGCGTGCCGTGATAGCGGATGCCGGCGGCGGTCAGCGTGTCGATCAGGTGTTCGTCGCTCACGCGGCTGGTCGTGAAGCGCCACGGCGTGCCGGCTTGCCGCACGACCGCGGCGTCGGACGCGGGCAGCATCGTGCCGGCCTGCGGCATCTTCAACGTGCCCGAGATCGACGCCGGGCCGATCTCGAGATCGTCGACAAGCCGCGCGGCGACGAGCCGGTGAAAATCGCTGTACGCAATCGGCGTCGACGTCGGGTGCAGCATCAGCAACTGCGCGGCGAACAGCAGGAAAAAGCCCGCCGCGATCAGCAATCCCGGGTAGTCGAATTTCCTGTCCATGGCATCGGGCCGGCCGTATCTGCTGCGCGGCGTGTGCTCACGCCGGCACGCGCGCGCAATCCGCGCAACGGGTACGCGGCTGCGGCCGCGACGACCAGCCGAAAACGGCATGCATCCACGCCATCGTCGCCTCGCTGTCTCGCGTCGTTCGTCCCATCGATACCGCCTCGGCAACACCGTCGGCCGGCGTCGCCGGGGCGATCCTCGCCCGGGCGGCACGCCGTGACGCGCCGCCCCTGATTCCAGTCTAGTTCGCGTGCGGGCGTCGCGCACCGCTCGCCGTGCACGCGTCGAATCGTCCGACGAACGACTTTCATCCGCCCCCTTGCCGCGTTATAGTCGCGTTCATGACATTTTCGTGACAGCCGTGTCGCGCCGCCGCGCGCGATAGCGGCCGTTGCATTCCGCCCTGCGTCGCGGCTG
>NZ_JACFYV010000093.1:0-23437 GCF_016759955.1 Burkholderia sp. KCJ3K979 | reverse complement strand
CCGCCGCTCTCGCCTCGCGCGCCGCCGCACGTTCCTTCCGCTCGGGCGAGCGCAGGTCGAGCGCTTCCTGCACACCCTTCACGCCCGGCACGATCTCGGGTTCGACATGCTTGGACCCGCGCGCGTTTTTCGAGCGCTTCGGCTTCGCGGCCAGCATCGGCGCGGCCGCCATCACTTCGTCGAGCGCCTTCTTCGCGGCAGCCTGCTCGGCCGCGCGCCGGCTCGCGCCGGAGCCCGATACCTTCACGTCCAGCTTCGGCACCGTGCACTCGACCTCGAACTGCTGATTGTGCGCTGCACCATGCGTCGCGACGACCGTATAGGTCGGCAGCGCGATCTTGTGCCCCTGCAGATATTCCTGCAGCAGCGTCTTCGCGTCCTTGCCGAGCGTACGCGGATCGATGTGGTCGAGAATCGGGATATAGAGGCGCTTGATGACCCCTTGGGCGGCTTCGAAGCCCCCATCGAGGAACACGGCCCCGATGATGGCTTCGAACGCGTCCGCGAGGATCGACGGGCGGCGGAACCCGCCGCTGCGCAGTTCGCCCTCGCCCAGCCGCAGGCCGTCCGAGATATTCAGGGCCTGAGCAATTTCGTACAGCGACTGCTGCTTGACGAGATTGGCGCGTACGCGCGACAGGTCACCTTCGTCCAGCTTGCCGAAACGCTGGAACAAAAGGGCCGCCACCGCGCAATTCAGAACGGAATCGCCGAGAAACTCGAGCCGTTCATTGTGCGTGGCACTGTGACTGCGATGGGTCAAAGCCTGGCGCAACAATTCCGCATTGCGAAATTCGTAGCGCAGCCGGCTTTCCAACTGGGATGAGGGCATGTGCAGGAGTATAACGCGGGCGCCCGGTCGGGCCGAAACGGCACGGCCGGAGGCGAAAAGGCGTGACGAGGCGGTGTTACCGCCGGTTCTTAAAGTAGTTCGGCAATACGCGACGCGGCCCGTGCGTCGCGTACTGCGTGTGAATCGAATGCGGTCAGTTGAAGGAGCCGATGCGCTTCAGGTCGCTGAAGTTCATCCAGATGAAGAACGCGCGGCCGACGATGTTCTGGTCGGGCACGAAACCCCAGTAGCGGCTGTCCGCGCTGTTGTCGCGGTTGTCGCCCATCATGAAGTAATGACCGGGCGGCACCTTGCAGATCACGCCGCGGCTGTTGTACGTGCAGTTGTCGCGATACGGATAGTCGTATGCGCCCATCACGAACGGCGGCACGGCCGGGTTGTTGAGGATCGCGTTCTTCTTGTTGCCGATCGTTTCCTCGAACTGCTTCGCGTAATTCTGGCGCTCGTCGTCGAAGAAATCGGGCAGCGGCGTTTCGGGCACCGGCTGGCCGTTGATCGTGAGCTGCTTGTCCTGATACGCGACCGTGTCGCCGGGCAGGCCGATCACGCGCTTGATGTAGTCGACCGACTCGTCCTTCGGATAGCGGAACACGACGACGTCACCGCGCGACAGCGGGCTGCCCTGCGTGATCTTCGTGTTGGTGACCGGCAGGCGCAGCCCGTACTCGAACTTGTTGACGAGGATGAAGTCGCCGACGAGCAGCGTCGGCACCATCGAGCCCGACGGGATCTTGAACGGCTCGACGACGAACGAACGCACGACGAACACGGCCAGAATCACCGGAAAGAAGCTCGCCGTGTACTCGAGCCACCACGGCTGGCGCAGCTTTTCGTCACGCAGCTTCGAACGCGTCTGCACCGCGTTTTCGTCCGCGAAACGCTTGTCGATGCGCGACTGCTGGCGATCGAACTCCTCGATCGCCGAGTCGGCCGCCTTGCGACGCCGCGGCAGGAACACCAGTTTGTCCAACACCCACGCTACGCCCGTCACGACGACGAGCACAAAAAGAATCAGCGCAAAATTCATAAAAGGATCAGTCCTGTTATTTGTCTTCGACGCGCAAGATCGCGAGGAACGCCTCCTGCGGGATCTCGACCGAACCCACCTGCTTCATCCGTTTCTTACCTTCTTTCTGCTTCTCGAGCAGTTTCTTCTTCCGCGTGATGTCGCCGCCGTAGCACTTCGCGAGCACGTTCTTGCGCAGCGCCTTGATGTTCTCGCGCGCAACGATGTGCGCGCCGATCGCGGCCTGGATCGCCACGTCGTACATCTGGCGCGGAATGATCTCGCGCATCTTCGCGGCGACTTCGCGGCCGCGGTATTGCGACTGCGACCGGTGCACGATGATCGACAGCGCGTCGACCTTGTCGCCGTTGATCAGCATGTCGACCTTCACGACGTCCGACGAACGGTATTCCTTGAACTCGTAGTCCATCGACGCATAGCCGCGCGACACCGACTTCAGGCGATCGAAGAAGTCGAGCACGATTTCCGCCATCGGGATCTCGTACGTGAGCTGCACCTGGCGACCGTGATACTGCATGTTGATCTGCGAGCCGCGCTTCTGCTCGCACAGCGTGATCACCGAGCCGACGTAATCCTGCGGCATGTAGAGATTCACGGTGACGATCGGCTCGCGGACTTCGGCGATGCGGCCGGGCTCCGGCATCTTCGCCGGGTTCTCGACCATGATCGTCGAGCCGTCGCTCTGCACGACCTCGTAGACGACCGTCGGCGCGGTCGTGATGAGATCCATGTCGAATTCGCGCTCGAGCCGCTCCTGCACGATTTCCATGTGCAGCAGCCCGAGGAAGCCGCAGCGGAAACCGAAGCCGAGCGCCTGCGACACTTCCGGCTCGTACTGCAGCGATGCGTCGTTCAGCTTCAGCTTCTCGAGCGATTCGCGCAGCGCGTCGTACTGGTTCGCCTCGACCGGATACAGCCCCGCGAACACCTGCGGCTTCACTTCCTTGAAGCCCGGCAGCGGCTCGGCAGCGGCCTTGGCCGCGTGCGTGACGGTATCGCCGACCTTCGCGGCCGTCAGCTCCTTGATGCCGGCGATGATGAAGCCCACCTGCCCGGCCGACAGCGAGTCGAGATTGCGCGACTTCGGCGTGAACACGCCGACGTGCTCGACCGGATACTGCGCGCCGGTCGCCATCATCTTGATCTTGTCCTTCGGACGCAGCGTGCCGTTGACGATGCGCACGAGCATCACGACGCCGACGTAGTTGTCGAACCACGAATCGATGATCAGCGCCTGCAGCGGCGCGGCCGGATCGCCCTTCGGCGGCGGCACCTTCGCGATCAGCGACTCGAGCACGTCTTCCACGCCGAGGCCCGTCTTCGCGCTGCAGCGCGTCGCGTCGGTCGCATCGATGCCGATCACGTCCTCGATCTCCTCGATCGCGTTCTCGGGGTTCGCGGCCGGCAGGTCGATCTTGTTCAGCACCGGCACGACCTCGACGCCGAGCTCGATCGCCGTGTAGCAGTTCGCGACCGTCTGCGCCTCGACGCCCTGGCTCGCGTCGACGACCAGCAGCGCGCCTTCGCACGCGGACAGCGAACGGCTGACCTCGTACGAGAAGTCGACGTGCCCCGGCGTGTCGATCAGGTTCAGGTTGTAGACCTTGCCATCGCGTGCGCGATAGGACAACGCGGCAGTCTGCGCCTTGATCGTGATGCCGCGCTCGCGCTCGATATCCATCGAGTCGAGCACCTGCGCTTCCATTTCACGGTCGGCGAGGCCGCCGCATACCTGGATGATGCGATCCGCGAGTGTCGACTTGCCATGGTCGATGTGCGCGATGATCGAGAAATTGCGAATATGATCCATTCAGTGCCGATCAAGCGAAAAAGGCGCGCTCGACGACTGCGGAGCACGCCTTGTGTAAGTCGGTGAAAAAACGGCTTATTTTAGCCGAAAAGGCTTACGCCGGGCGGGATTTCGGACGCCCGCCCCGCGGGAGCCCGGCGGGGCTCCCGTCGGATCGAGCCCCGTGCGAAGCGGCGTCGGCCGACGGCGGGCCAGGTTCAGCGCCGGGCCGCCAGCGCGTCGCGCACCCGCGCATCGTCGAAGCGGTGGCGGCACACTTCCGCGCCGTCCAGCAGCAGCACGGGTACGTCCTCGTCGTAACGCGCGACGAGCGCCGCATCGGTGTCGATGTCGATATAGTCGACCGCGACGCCGAATTCGGCCGCCACCGGCGCCAGTGCGTCGCGCATGTCGTCGCACAGGTGGCACCAGCCGCGGCCGTAGAGGGTGAACATCGGCGCGTTACTTCTGGCGCGGCCGCACGGGCACGAACTGCGTGTTGTCGCCACGCCGCACGAGCACCGCGACCGCCTTCTGTGGATCGAGCTGCGCGGTCACGTCGGCGAACTGCTTCGCGCTCGTGATGTCGGTGTCGCCGACACGCAGCACGATGTCGCCGCGCTGCAGGCCCGCACGGGCGGCCGGGCCGTCGACGCCGTCGATCTGCACCCCGTTCTTCAGCTTCAGCGTCTTCAACTGCTCCGCCGTCAGGTCGCTGACCGTCAGGCCGAGCGAATTGGTCTGGCGCGGCTTCTGCGGCGCGTTCTTGCGCTGCTCGGCCTTTGCCGTCGATTCGGCCGGCGTCTCGGCGATCGTGATCGGCAGATCGCGCGCCTGACCCTTGCGCCACACGTTGACCGTCGCCTTCGTGCCGGGCTTCGTGTCGCCGACCATGCGCGGCAGGTCCGACGCCGCATCGACCGGACGCCCGTTGAACTTCAGGATAATGTCGCCCGGCTGGATGCCGGCCTTGTCGGCCGGGCCGCCCGGCTCGACGCTGCTGACGAGCGCGCCTTCGGCCTTCGGCAGCCCGATCGAGTCGGCCACGTCCTTCGTCACCTCGCCGATCGCCACCGCGATCCGGCCGCGCGTGACCTTGCCCGTTGCCTTCAGCTGGTCGGCCACGCGCATCGCCTCGTCGATCGGAATCGCGAACGAAATGCCCATGAAGCCGCCGGTGCGGCTGTAGATCTGCGAGTTGATGCCGATCACCTCGCCTTGCATGTTGATCAGCGGGCCGCCCGAGTTGCCGGGGTTCACGGCGACGTCGGTCTGGATGAACGGCAGGTAGTCGCCCGTATTGCGGCTCTTCGAGCTGACGATACCGGCCGTGACCGTGTTGTCGAGGCCGAACGGCGAACCGATCGCGACGACCCACTCGCCGACGCGCACCTTGTTCGAATCGCCGATCGCGACGACCGGCAGGTTCGACGCCTGGATCTTGACGACCGCGACGTCCGTGCGGTCGTCGACGCCGATCAGCTTCGCCTTGAATTCGCGCTTGTCGGTCAGCGTCACGTAGATGGTGTCGGCATCGTCGACGACGTGCGCATTGGTCATCACGTAACCGTCGGCCGACACGATGAAGCCCGAGCCGACGCCGCGATTCTGCTCGGTGTCGGGCCCGTTGTCCGGCGCCGGCGCATTCTTCGGGTTGCTGCCGTTGCCGCCGCCGTTGCCGGGCGCCTGCGGCAGCGGAATGCCGAAGAAGCGCCGGAAGAATTCCGACATGTCGCCGTTGTCGAAGCCGGGCGGGAGCATCCCGCGCGGGCCGCTCGTCGGCACGTTGGCGGTGGTCCGGATGTTCACGACGGCCGGGCCGACCTTTTCGACGAGGTCGGCGAAATCGGGAAGGCTGGCAGCCGGAGGCGTGACAGCGACCGCGGTTTGCGGGACGAGCGGCAGGCAGGCACACAGCGCCGCCGCCGCGAGCACTTTGCGCAGCGTGAGTTTCGTCATGTCGGAAGCCGTAGCGTTACTTGGAAGCCTTGTATTCTATGGCAGACGCGAACTGCTGCAACGTCGCCGGCGGCACTTCGCCGAGCACGGTGATCCAGTAGTCGCCGCGGCGCTTCACGAGAACGTGCGTCGCACCGGTGCTGCCCGCGCCCTCCTTGCGCGTATTCTTTTCGGCCGGCTCGATGAAGACCGAGATCGTCGCGAGGCCGTCGGTGAAGACGGCCTGATCGACCGGGATCGGCGGATCGCCCGCATCGCGCGCGGCCATCGGCCGGCGCACTTCACGAATCTTCTGGAAGCCGGCGACGCTCGGCGCGAGCTGCCAGCCCTGCGCTTCCATGTCGACAGCCGCGACCGGCGGGCGCACGACCGTCCAGCCGCTCAGGTTGCGCATGCCGGCTGCAATCGCGGCCTTGTCGCCGCTCGCGCCGCCGGTTTGCAATTGCGAGAACGCGATCTGTTCGAGCACGTGATCGTTCGCGTCGAGCGTCTGCGAACGCAGCAGCAGCCCGGTGCGCGCGTCGGCCCACAGCTTGTACGTGAAACGGTAGGCATCCTTCGGCACGAGCTCGACGACCTGCGCGTCGATCCCGGCCACGCGGTCCTTGCCGAGCGACTTCGCATCGTAGACGGACATCACGTGCTCGCCGCTCGCGCCGAGCAGCGCGGGGAACGAGTCGCGCGTCTGGCGGCGCTCGACCACGCACAGCTTGCGCTCGGGCACGAACGTGTACAGCTCGTCGTTGTGCCGCAGCAGCTTGCGCGGCTTGCCGTCGAGCGTCTCGATCCGCTCGAACTCGCCGTCGCGGGACGAGACGTGCGCGATGCGTGACGACTGCACATACCCGCCGCGCTGGTAGACGAACGTACCTTCGTAGCTCTGCTGTTGCGCCGCCTGCTGGACGCGGTCGAGCCAGTCGGCGGCACCCTTGCGGGTCGCGACGGGATCGTCCGGTTGCTGGGCGCTGGCGGGAAGGGATTGAACGGACAACAGGGCGGCTGCGCAAAGCAGGAGGGCCGGCAGCCGCTTCCATCCGGAGATGGCGTGATTCAACTGCAATGTCCGCATCGGGTTTATTGGCCTGGCGTGGTGGTCACGGCAGCGCGGATCAGCGGCATCGAACCCGTGACGACGGGCTGCTGGGCGAATTGCTGGTGCGCTTCAAGGTATTGGTCGAGGCTGGCGTCGCGAATGATGTTGACGTCCTGCAGACCCGGCTGGGCCGATGCCTGCGCAACCGTCACGCGCTGCAGGTTGCCGTTCTGCGGCGCGCCCACCGATGCAACCTGGACGGCGCCCGGCGCACCGGCCGTCTGCATCTGCGGGACGACGATCCACGTCAGCGTGGCGGCCGCGGCGGCCACCGCGAATGCCGGCACGACACGGCGGCGCAGCGACAGCAGCTTGCGCGCGACCGGCGCGGCCGCCGGTGCCAGCAGGTGCGGCTCGCTTTCGAGCGCAGCCGACATGCGCGCGGTGAACGCGACACTCAGCGCGGGCGACAGCGCGAGCTCGTCCGAGCGCAGCGCATCGCCGATCAGGTGGTAATGGGCCCACACGGCGCGATCCGCGCGGTCGAGCTCAGCCAGAAACTGCCCGTGATCCGGGCCATCGAACATTTCGCCGTCGACCAGCGCGGAAAGGCGCTCGCCGCGCGAGCACGCTTGCGATTGCGTATTGACCGACCCCATGATGCTCCCCATCTTGCACACCCCGTCGTGACTTCACGACTCTATCCGTAACTAGACCCCGACCCGCGTCGTTCCGCCCGTCGCGCTTACCAGCGCTTGCCTTCGGGCGTATCGAGCAGCGGACGCAATTTGGCAGCGATTGCTTCGCGCGCGCGGAAGATCCGCGACCGGACCGTCCCGATCGGACAGCCCATCATTTCCGCGATCTCTTCGTAGCTCAGGCCCTCGATCTCGCGCAGCGTGATTGCCTGGCGCAGTTCCTCGGGCAGCAGAGCCATTGCAGCGTTGACCGTCTCGGCAATCTGCTTGCTCATCAACATCGACTCAGGCGTGTTGATATCCCTTAGTTGGTCTGCGTCCGAGAAAGTTTCCGCTTCCTCCGCATCGGCCTCGGTCGAGGTCGGCGCCCGGCGGCCTTGCGTCGCAAGGTAGTTCTTCGCCGTGTTGACGGCAATTCGGTACAACCACGTATAGAACGCCGATTCGCCGCGGAATTGCGGCAGCGCACGATACGCCTTGATGAACGCGTCCTGGGCCACATCCTCGACCTCGGCGGGATCCCGCACGAGGCGCGAGATCAGCCGAATGATCTTGCGGTGGTATTTGGAGACCAGGAGTTCGAACGCCGCCTTGTCGCCCTTCTGTACGCGCTCGACCAGAGCCTGATCGATTTCTTTTTCACTCACCTGACAAATCCGTTAACTAGGGATGCAACGCGGAGCGTTATTGTAGCGTTCCGGCGCCGGCCGCTGGTTACGGTCGGTAACCGCACCGCCGTCATGCCCGCCCCGCCGCCTCGGCCGTTCTCGCCAGTACCGACAGCGCGCTGAACGACGCGGCGTCGAGCGCGTCGGCCGGAATCAGCAGCGGCCGGGTCCGCCGGGCACCCTGCCCGACCGACAGCACCAGCAGCAGGCTGCTCCAGTGCGCATGGCCCGTCACACGGCCACGGGCCAGCAACCGCCCGGTGCGGCCAAACGCCGCAATCTCCCCGAAGGCATCGATCCGCAACTCGGCCGGCAGCCGGCGGGCGCAAGCGCGCGCCGCCCATACGGCCAGCAGTGCCGCCGTCGCGGCCGACACGCCTGCGCCGGCGGCAGCGCCCGCGCGCGGCGCCCAGAACAGGTACGCCGAGGCGGCAGCCGACGCGACGAACGCGGCCAGCACGAGATACGACACGGCCGAGGCCCGCAACGCAAAGCGCTGCGGACGCCCGGCCGGAGCATCGAATGGACTCGTCAAGTGATTCGACGTCAGACGCGCTTGAACACCAGCGTGCCGTTGGTGCCGCCGAAGCCGAAATTGTTCTTCACGGCTACGTCGATCTTCATGTCACGCGCGGTGTTCGCGCAGTAATCGAGATCGCACTCGGGGTCCTGGTTGAAGATGTTGATGGTCGGCGGCGACACGTTGTTGTGCAGCGCCAGCACCGTGAACACCGATTCGAGGCCGCCCGCGCCACCCAGCAGGTGGCCCGTCATCGACTTCGTCGAGTTGACCACCATCTTGTACGCGTGCTCGCCGAAGGCCGCCTTCACCGCATCGGACTCGTTCTTGTCGCCCAGCGGCGTCGACGTGCCATGCGCGTTCAGGTACTGCACCTCGTCGGCATTCAGGCCGGCGTCGCGCAGCGCCGCGACCATGCAGCGGCGCGGGCCGTCCATGTTCGGCGCGGTCATGTGGTACGCGTCGCCCGTCATGCCGAAACCCACGACTTCCGCGTAGATCTTCGCGCCGCGCGCCTTCGCGGCCTCGTACTCCTCGAGCACCATCACGCCGGAACCCTCGCCCAGCACGAAGCCGTCGCGGTCCTTGTCCCACGGACGCGACGCGGTAGCCGGATCGTCGTTGCGGGTCGACAGCGCGCGCGCGGCGGCGAACCCGCCGATGCCGAGCGGCGACACCGTCGATTCGGCACCGCCCGCGACCATCACGTCGGCGTCGCCGGCCTGGATCAGCCGCGCGGCGAGGCCGATGCTGTGCAGGCCGGTCGTGCAGGCCGTGACGGCCGCGAGGTTGGGGCCCTTCAGGCCGAACATGATGCTCAGGTGACCCGAGATCATGTTGATGATCGAACCCGGCACGAAGAACGGCGAGATCCGGCGCGCGCCGCGATCGACGTAGGTCTGGTGCGTATCTTCGATCATCGGCAGGCCGCCGATGCCGGAACCGACCAGCACGCCGATGCGTTCCGCGTTGGCTTCGGTCACTTCCAGCCCGCTGTCCCGGATGGCCTGGACGCCGGCGGCGATGCCGTAATGGATGAACGTATCCATGTTCCGGGCTTCCTTCGCCGGGATGTACTCCTCGGCGCTGAAACCCTTCACTTCGCCCGCGAAATGGCACGCGAGGTTCGACGCATCGAACTTCGTGACGGTGGCGATACCGGACTTGCCGGCGACGAGATTGGCCCAGCCGTCGGCAACACTATTGCCAACAGGCGAAATCAGCCCCAGGCCTGTAACGACAACACGACGGCGGCTCACGGTAACCTCTTTTCCATTATTGGATGACAAAAACAAAAGCCACAGTGGCCACAGGAACCAGCCCTGCGAGCCCTGTGGCTGTTAGTCCGTCCGGCGCGAAGCCGGCAGGATGGCGCGTCAATCGCGAAGATCGCGGCGACGTGGCGGACAAGCGCGAAAGGCGCTTACGCCTTGACGTTTGCGCGAGCGTAGTCGATCGCTTGCTGAACGGTCGTGATCTTCTCTGCTTCTTCGTCCGGGATTTCCATGCCGAACTCGTCTTCCAGAGCCATCACCAGTTCGACCGTGTCGAGCGAGTCCGCGCCCAGGTCGTTCACGAACGAAGCCTCGTTCTTGATCTCGGCTTCCGCGACGCCCAGTTGCTCAGCGACGATCTTCTTGACACGTTGTTCGATGTTGTCCATTACCCCTCCGAGGGAAAGTTCAGATTTACAAGTGCGCGCATTTTATCAGGTTTGCTGACGCCAAAACGCGCGTTGGCTTGATGGTCGATCAAGCGCCGGTCCGCCTGAAAAACGGGATACGGCGCGGATGGTAAACGAAAACCGTTACGACATGTACATGCCGCCGTTCACGTGCAGCGTCGTGCCGGTGATGTAACCGGCCTGCGGCGATGCGAGGAACGCGACGGCATGGGCGATGTCCTCCGGGCTTCCGAGGCGGCCGAGCGGAATCTGGGTCTTGAGCGCGGCCTGCTGTTCTTCCGGCAGCGTCTTCGTCATGTCGGTATCGATGAAGCCCGGCGCCACGCAGTTCACCGTGATGCCGCGGCTGCCGATTTCACGCGCGAGCGCACGCGTCATGCCCGCGACGCCGGCCTTCGCGGCCGCGTAGTTGACCTGACCCGGATTGCCGGCCGAGCCGACCACCGACGTGATGTTGATGATACGGCCGCCGCGCGCCTTCATCATCGGGCGCAGCACCGCGCGCGACAGACGGAACACCGACTTCAGGTTGGTGTCGATCACCGCGTCCCAGTCCTCGTCCTTCATCCGCATCGCGAGCTGGTCCTGCGTGATGCCCGCGTTGTTGACGAGCACGTTCAGCGCGCCGAATTCTTTCACGGTCGCATCGATCAGCGCCTCGGCGGCGGCCGCGTCGTTGACGTTCAGCACCGCGCCGCGGCCCGTGACGCCCGCTTCCGCGAACGCCGCGGTGATCGCGGCGGCGCCCGATTCGCTCGTCGCCGTGCCGATCACCGTCGCGCCCAGGCGCGCGAGTTCGAGGGCGATCGAACGGCCGATGCCGCGCGACGCGCCGGTCACGATCGCAACCTGTTTATCGAGAGTCTTGTCCATGAATCGAATATCCGTTGCTTGGGAAAAGGCGCCGCGTCAGGCGGTCGCGAGCTTGAGCGCTTCGTCGAGCGAAGCCGGATCGAACACCGAGGCGCCGACCAGATTGCCGTCGATGCGCTTCGTCAGGCCGGCGAGCACCTTGCCCGGACCGCATTCGATCACGTGCGTGACGCCCGTGCCGGCGATGTGCCGCACGCACTCGACCCAGCGCACCGGGCCCGCGGCCTGGCGCACCAGCGCATCCTTGATCGCGGCCGGATCGCTGACCACGGCGACGTCGATGTTGTTGACGACCGGAATCTGCGGCGCCTTCACGTCGACGTTCGCGAGATAGTCGCGCAACTGATCCGACGCCGGCTTGAGCAGCGACGAATGGAACGGCGCCGACACCGGCAGCGGCAGCGCGCGCTTCGCGCCCTTCGCCTTCGCGATTTCGCATGCCTTTTCGACCGCAGCCTTGCTGCCTGCGATCACGACCTGCGCGGGCGCATTGAAGTTCACCGCTTCGACGACGCCTGCTTCCGCGGCTTCGGCGCATACCGCGCGTACCGTTTCGTCGTCGAGGCCCAGGATCGCGGCCATGCCGCCCTGGCCCACCGGCACGGCCGTCTGCATGGCCTGCGCGCGGAAGCGCACGAGCGGCACCGCGTCCTTGAACGCGAGCGCGCCGGCCGCGACGAGCGCCGTGTATTCACCGAGGCTGTGGCCGGCGACGATCGACGGCGCCGGGCCGCCTGCCTGCTGCCACGCGCGGTAGCACGCGTACGCCGCAGCCAGCATCACGGGCTGCGTGTTGGTGGTCAGGTTCAGCTCTTCGGCCGGGCCTTCGGCGATCAGCTTGCCGAGATCCTGATTGAGTGCATCGGATGCTTCCTGGAGCGTCTCGCGCACGACGGCCAGATCGGCGAATGCGTCGAGCATCCCGATCGCCTGCGAACCCTGCCCCGGAAAAACGAATGCAAATTTCATATCGTCCCCAATTGAATCGATTCGGACGGCACGCACGAACGGCGCGCCGATGGGACCCGCGCGCGGCAATGCGCGCCGCGGATCAGAAGCGGAAGACCGACGCGCCCCAGGTGAAGCCGCCGCCGACGCCTTCGATCAGCACGTGCTGGCCGCGCTGGATACGGCCGTCGCGCACCGCGGCGTCGAGCGCCAGCGGGATCGACGCGGCCGACGTGTTGCCGTGCTGGTCGACCGTCACGACCATGCGCTCCTGCGGCAGGCCGAGCTTGCGGCAGGTGCTGGTCATGATGCGGATGTTGGCCTGGTGCGGAATCAGCCAGTCGATTTGCTCGGGCGCGAGATTCGCCTTCGCGAGCGCCTCGATCGCGACCTTTTCGAGCACGTTGACCGCGAGCTTGAACACGGCCTGCCCGTCCATGTGCAGGAACGCGCTGCCGTCGATCACGCCGCGATTGACGTTGCCCGGCGTGCACAGGATGTTCGAGTAGCTGCCGTCCGCGTGCAGCGCGCTGCCGAGCACGCCCGGCTCTTCCGACGCGGACAGGATCACCGCGCCCGCGCCGTCGCCGAACAGCACGCAGGTCGTGCGGTCCTTGAAGTCGAGAATGCGCGAGAACGTCTCCGCGCCGACGATCAGCGCGGTGCGGTGCTGGCCGCTGCGGATGAAGCTGTCGGCCGTCGCCATCGCGTATGCGAAGCCCGAACACACGGCCTGCACGTCGAATGCCGCGCCGCCGTTCTTGATGCCGAGCTTGTTCTGCAGCAGGCACGCGGTGCTCGGAAACACGAAATCGGGTGTCGAAGTCGCGACGATGATCAGGTCGATCGACTGCGGATCGACACCGGCCGCTTCGATCGCACGACGCGACGCCTCGAGCGCGAGATCGCTCGTCGTGACGTCCGGTGCGGCGAAATGGCGCGCATGGATGCCCGTGCGCGCCACGATCCATTCATCGCTCGTCTCGATGCCTTCCTTCGCAAGACGATCGGTCAGCTGCTGGTTCGTGACGCGGTCGGGCGGCAGGTAGCTGCCCGTGCCGAGCACGCGGGAGTAGAGAGTCGATTGGGCCATTTATGCTTTAGAGGATTGCGCAGCGGAAGGTTCGGCGTGATGGCCTGCGGCCGGGCTTGCCTGGCCCGCGCCGCCCGCGTCGTGTTCGCCGTCGCCGAGCGACACTGAATTATCCGCCATCGCGCGCGCGAGGCGCTCCAGCACCCCGTTTTTGACGGCATCATACCCGCGTTTGATCGCCCACTCAAACGCGTAGGCGTCGGCCGACCCGTGGCTCTTGATCACGAGGCTCTTCAGCCCCAGCAGCGCCGCGCCGTTGTACTGGCGGTGGTCGACGCGCTTCTTGAAACGCATCAGCACGGGCAGCGCGAGCAGCGCCATCAGCTTCGACATCAGCGAGCGGCCGAACTCCTCGCGGATGATGTCCGACAGCATCTGCGCGAGCCCTTCCGACGTCTTCAGCGCGACGTTGCCGACGAAGCCATCGCACACGATCACATCGACGGTGCCCTTGTAGATGTCGTTGCCTTCCACGTTGCCGCGGAAATTGAGCGTGCTGGCGCGCAGCAGCTCGCCTGCGCGCTTGATCGTCTCGTTGCCCTTGATGACCTCTTCGCCGATGTTCAGCAGGCCGATCGTCGGGCGCTCCTTGCCTTCGAGCGCGGCCACGAGCGCGTGCCCCATCTCCGCGAACTGCAGCAGGTGCTGCGGCTCGCAGTCGACGTTCGCGCCGAGGTCCAGCATCATCGTGTAGCCGGTCGGGTTCGGCAGCGCGAACGCGATCGCGGGCCGCTCGATGCCGGGCAGCGTCTTGAGTACGTAACGGGAAACCGCCATCAGCGCGCCGGTATTGCCGGCGGAGATGCAGGCCTGCGCCGCGCCCTCCTTGACGTGGTTGAGCGCGACGCGCATCGAAGAATCCTTCTTCTTGCGCAGCGCCACTTCGACAGGATCGTCCATCGCCACGACTTCGGTGGCGGGCACGATGGTCAACGCGGGATCGTCGAGGGCTTTCAGCTTCTTCAGCTGAGCGCGAATCGCGCTTTCGATGCCGACGAGCATCAGGTGCGCATCGGGATGCGCGCGGACGAACTTGACTGCCGCGGGAACGGTCACGGACGGGCCGTGGTCGCCTCCCATGCAATCGATTGTGAGCTTTACGGTCATGGAATGCGACGAATTTCAGGCACAAAAAAGCGGCAGTTGAATGCCGCCTTTTTGTTGAGCCAGGAAAGTGTCAAGCGAACCAGTTGTCACGCGAACGGCGAGCGTAGCGCGCAACGCGTGACTTGACGCTTAGTCGTTCTTCGTCTTGACGACTTTCTTGCCGCGATAGTAGCCGTTCGGGCTGACGTGGTGACGCAGGTGCACTTCACCCGTGCTCGGCTCGACTGCCAGCGGCGCTGCCGTCAGGAAATCGTGCGAACGATGCATGCCGCGCTTCGACGGCGACTTCTTGTTTTGCTGGACTGCCATGACTAACTCCTAAATAATTTTCCGGATTCTAACACAGCCCGATCCGGCGCTTAACTACCCTGGCCCAAAGCCCTTACGCCTTCCCGCGCCACAACTGCTTAGTGTTTCTTGGTGCCGTCACCGTCCTTCTTCAACGCTTGCAGCGCTGCGAACGGATTCGGCCGTTTGCCTTCGTCCCCGGCTTCGTCGGACTCTTCGTCCTCCTCTTCCGCGGGACCGCTCGCACCCGACACGAGGCTTTCGTGAACTGCCGGGCAAACCTCGTGCTTGGGCAC
The DNA here is from genome assembly GCF_016759955.1 of Burkholderia sp. KCJ3K979. NCBI lineage: Bacteria > Pseudomonadati > Pseudomonadota > Betaproteobacteria > Burkholderiales > Burkholderiaceae > Burkholderia > Burkholderia sp. KCJ3K979. Next base: position 8,601 of record NZ_JACFYV010000093.1, on the reverse strand, counting down.
GAGCGGCAACGAAAGCAGCAATTCCTCTTCGATCAAGTCGACGAGATCGAACTGGCGTGAGCCCACGATCACATCGGCTTCATCGTCGTCGAGCGGAAATTCTTCAGCTTCTTCTTCGGTCGCGACGACGCGGTACGTCATGTCCACGTCGAACGTCTGGTCGTACGGCGTCATGCAGCGCTGGCACGTGAGCCACGCGTGGCCATGCACCGCGAGGCGCAGATACGGCTGCTGCCCGTCGGCGCCGTCGTCCTGCAACTCCTTCTGCGTGAACCCTTCCGCCTGCCACGTGAAGACCGTGTCGCGATCTGGCGCGTCCGTCGGCACTTCGTTTAACATGCGCGGCAGTTGCGAGAGGTGTACCGCGCCAGCTGCCTGCCGCCCGCTGCGGGCGAACTCGAACAGGTCGACCGCGTGCGGATCGAGCGCCGCCGCAGGTTTGCCAGAAGAAGTGTTCATGTGCGCTCCTGCCTACAGGCTGACTTGCGGGATCCGGCTTGGCACCGCTCGCGTACGGCTCATCGAGGATGACGTACTTTACTTCCGAAGACCCGGCAGGCGCCACCACAACGGATGCCTGCCGACGAAAAGCGGGAAAGCATACCTGTTTTACCTTTTGCGGTCAATCACTTAAGCTTGCGTCCGCGCAACGCCGCGCCCCACCTGACGACTCACCGATCCAACCGACCATGCCGGATACCGTTTGCCGCCCGCCGCGGCTGATTCTTGCCTCCAGTTCCCGTTACCGCCGGGCGCTCCTCGAGCGCCTCGGCATACCGTTCGACGTCGTGTCACCCGATCTCGACGAAACCCCGCTGGCCGGCGAAACGCCGGCCGCGACCGCACTGCGCCTCGCCGGCGCGAAGGCGCGCGCCGTGGCCGCGACGATCGACGCGCCGGACGGCGTGCTCGTGATCGGGTCGGACCAGGTTGCGACCTTCGACGGCCACCAGATCGGCAAGCCCGGCACGCACGAGCGCGCGCTCGCGCAACTCGTGTCGATGCAGGGCCGCGAAGTCGAATTCCACAGCGCGCTCTGCCTGTACGACAGCCGGACGGACGACGCGCAGGTCGAAGACATCGTCACGCACGTGCGCTTCCGCTCGCTGCCCGAGGCCGAACTCGACGCGTACCTGCGCGCGGAAACGCCGTACGACGTGGCCGGCAGCGCGAAGTCCGAAGGACTTGGCATCGCCCTGCTCGATGCAATCGACTCGGACGACCCGACCGCGCTCGTCGGCCTGCCGCTGATCGCCCTCACGCGGATGCTGCGCACCACCGACTACCCGCTGTTTGCAACCACCCGTGGAGACCGCGCATGACCGCCGGCACGCTTTATCTCGTCCCGAACACGCTCGGCGAAGGCGACGAATCGATGCTCGCCGCCGTGCTGCCCGCCGCCGTGCAGGCGCGCGCCGGCACGCTCGGCTACTACATCGGCGAGAATGCGAAAACGACGCGCGCGTTTCTGAAGAAGATCGGCACGACGCGCCCGATCCAGGAAATCGAGATCAGCGAGCTGAACGTCAATACGCCGGCCGGCGCCATCGACCGGCTGCTCGCGCCCGTGCTGGCCGGCGCGGACGCCGGCCTCGTGTCGGAGGCCGGCTGCCCGGCCGTCGCCGATCCTGGCGCGCTGCTGGTACGCCGCGCGCACGAGCGTGGCGTGAAGGTCGTGCCGCTCGTCGGGCCGAGTTCGATCCTGCTCGCGCTGATGGCGTCGGGCCTGAACGGCCAGAGCTTCGCGTTCAACGGCTATCTGCCGGTCGATGCGGCCGCGCGCGCGAAACGCCTGCGCGAACTTGAGCAACTGTCGCGCAAGGCGCGCCAGACGCAGATCTTCATCGAAACGCCGTACCGGAATCACGCAATGCTCGACACGCTGGTCGCGACCTGCGCGCCGTCGACGCAAATCTGCGTCGCGGCCGATCTGACCCTCGCGACCGAGACGATCGCGAGCCGCACTGTGGCGGACTGGAAAAAGGCGCCTGCACCGAATCTGCACAAGCGCCCCGCGATCTTCCTGCTGCTCGCGAACTGATGCCGAGAACGGCGATCAGTTAACTGAAAGGCGGGCCATCACGGCCCGCCGATTGTCGCCGGTCGCCGGTCGCCGGTCGCCGGTCGCCGGTCGCCGGTCGCCGGTCGCCGGCCGTCAGCCGTCAGCCGTCAGCCGTCAGCGCAGGCTGACCGGCGCGCCGCCGGCCGTCAGCGCCTTCATCGCGGCGCCCCCGACGGCCGCGCCGAACTTGCGCGCGACGCGATTCGTCAGGCTTTCCTTCACCGTATAGTCGACCAGATCCGGCGCCTTCAGCACGTCGCGCGCGACCGTGTCGGTCGTGCCGTAGCCGTCGGCGAGCCCGAGCTCGACGCTCTTCTCGCCGGTCCAGAACAGGCCCGAGAACATGTCGGGCGTCTCGTGCAGCCGCTTGCCACGACCATCCTTCACGGCCTTGATGAACTGCGCATGCACCTGGTCGAGCAGCGCCTGCGCGTGCGCGTCCATCTTCGGCGTTTCCGGCGAGAACGGATCGTAGAAACCCTTGTTTTCGCCCGACGTATGCAGGCGCCGCTCGACCCCGAGCTTGCCCATCAGCCCGGTGAAGCCGAATCCGTCCATCAGCACGCCGATCGACCCGACGATGCTCGCCTTGTCGACGAAGATCTTGTCGGCCGCGGACGCGATGTAATAGCCGCCCGACGCACACATGTCGGTCACGACGACGTACAGCGGCTTGTCCGGATACTTGCCGCGCAACCGCCGGATCTCGTCGTAGACCATGCCGGCCTGCACGGGGCTGCCGCCCGGGCTGTTGATCCGCAGCACCACGCCGACCGTGCCGTCGTCGTCGAACGCGGCATCGAGCGCCGTGTTGATGTCGTCCGCGTTCGCGTTGACGCCGGCCGCGATCTCGCCGTCGATCGTCACGAGCGCCGTATGCCGCCCGCTCGACGAGAACTTCGAATCGCTGGAGAAATCGATCAGCGCGAACGCGAGCAGCACGAACACGCCGAGAAACGCGAAGCGGAAGAAGATCTTCCAGCGCCGTGCGGCACGCTGCTCCTTGACGGCCGCGAGCGCGATCCGCTCGAGCGCCGCGCGCTCCCAGCTCGGTTCACGGCTGTCGGGACGGGAGGAGGAATCCGGGGAATTCGGTTGGTCGGCCATGCAGTGATGTCGTCAGTCGGTCGTGGCGGGAGTGGCAGGATGCAGATCGGCATCGGGTACCCAGAATACCGCACGGCCGTCGGGCGTGTCGCGCTCGTCGACCTCGACCGGCCGCAGGCGGCCGCCGCGGCACGGGCCGCCGACGCACTTGCCGGTATCCGGCGCGTAGATCGCGCCGTGCGTCGCGCACATCAGATAAAGGCCCGACGACTCGAAGAACTGCCCTTCGGCCCAGTCGAGCTCCATCGGTACATGCGCGCAGCGGTTCAGGTAGCCGTAAGCGCGGCCGTCGTAGCGCACGAAGAACACGACGGCCTGCTCGCCGCGCAGCGTCGCGTCGACCCGCACGCCGGCACCGCCGTCGGTCAGTGCGGCCGATGCACACACGCGCACGGCGTCCGGCGCCGCGCTCACGCGTGCTCCCGCAGCCAGGCGGCCAGCGCGCCGACGTCCGGCGCGACGAAGCGCGGCGTGAGCGCCGCCAGCGCATCGGCCGTATGCGCGCCGTACGCGACGCCGACGCCGGCTGCGCCGGCGCTGGCGGCCATCTGCAGGTCGTGCGTGGTGTCGCCGATCATCACGGTGCGCGCCAGATCCTGCCCCAATTCCCGCGACAACTCGTGCAGCATCGCCGGATGCGGCTTCGAGAACGTCTCGTCCGCGCAGCGCGTCGCGTCGAACCAGCTCGTCAGCTTCGACTGGTCGAGCACGCGGTTCAGCCCGACCCGCCCCTTGCCGGTCGCGACGGCGAGCAGGTAGCCCGTGTCGCGCAGCTCGGCGAGCAGCTCGCGCACACCGGCGAACAGCTCGATGCGCTGGTCGTCGAGCAGATAGTGATAGCGGTAGCGCTCGGCCAGCCGCGCGTAGTCGGACGGATCGAGGGTCGGCGCCGTGATCTGCAGCGCATCGCGCAGGCCGAGGCCGATCACGTAACGGGACGCCTCGTCGGACGGCGTGGGCAGGCCGAGATCGCGGCATGCCGCCTGGATGCTGTGCGCGATGTGCGCAGTCGAATCCATCAGCGTGCCGTCCCAGTCGAAGACGATCAGGTCAAATTGCTGTCGAGCCATGCGGTTCAGGCGGTATCGCGCAATGCGCTGAGTTGATCGAGGAAGCGCCGGCATTCGGCCGGCAGCGGCGCATCGAACTGCAGCGCCTCGCCGGTCAGCGGATGCGCGAGCTTGAGGCGGTGCGCATGCAGGAACATCCGTTTGAGCGACGGCTGCGCGTTCGCGCGCGCCAGCGCCTTGTTCAGTGCGAAATCGCCGTACTTGGCGTCGCCGGCGATCGGCAGGCCGAGATGCGCGAGGTGCACCCGGATCTGATGGGTCCGACCCGTTTTGAGTTCCGCTTCGACGAGCACATAGTCGGGCCACCGATCGACGAGATTGAACACCGTATGCGACGCCAGCCCGTCGTCCTGCACGCGCACCCGGCGCTCCCCTTCCGGGGTCGAATACTTGAACAGCGGCGCCTTCACCGCGCGGCGCCGGCCCCAGTCGGGCTGCCATTCGCCGTGCGCGCACGCGAAGTAGCGCTTGTCCATCCGGTTCTCGCGGATCTGCTCGTGCAGTCCCACGAGTGCCGTGCGCTTCTTCGCGAGCATCAGGATCCCGGACGTCTCGCGGTCGAGCCGGTGCACCAGTTCGAGGAATTTCGCGCGCGGGCGCGCCTGCCGCATCTGCTCGATCACGCCGAACGCGACGCCGCTGCCGCCATGGACTGCGACCCCGGCCGGCTTGTCGATGACGAGCATCGCATCGTCCTCGTACAGCACGTCGAAATTCGCGGGCGGCACGACCGACGTGTCGGCACGCGCGAGGTCGGCCGCCGCCACGCGCACCGGCGGCACGCGGACGAGGTCGCCCAGTTCGAGGCGGTACTGCGCGTCGATCCGACCCTTGTTGACTCGCACTTCGCCGCTGCGCAGGATCCGGTAAATATGGCTTTTCGGCACGCCTTTACAGACGCGCAACAGGAAATTGTCGATGCGCTGACCGGCCGAGTTTTCGTCGATCTCGATCATCGATACCTGGCCGCTTGCGACCGAATTCTGGGATATTTTGCCTAACTCATTCATACTGAATATAATTTTGCCCAGCCTGACGTTGTGGGTGGCCTGTTCGGCCGGCCCCGGCTGAATCGGGCAAGGCGCAAGCGCAAACTGCTATTTTACTTGCGCCGGGGGTCCGCTGCTCACCCCTAATCAAAGAGAAGCAGCAAGTTGCACGCACGGCGCCGCCCGTCGGCAAGGATCGCGCCCACAGGCGGATTCGGTCGGCAAGGCGCCGCGGTAACGGAAAGTTGGTTGAAAAGAATTTGATCGGCAGCCCGACGGCGCGAAGTGCGTCCGCAGGCTGCCGGTTGCGAAAATTACGGCGTTGCGCCCGATTTGGCCCCGCGAAGCGTGCGGGGCTTGGCGACGTCAAACCAGGGAAGTACACCCCAAGCGGGAAAGTCGGGCTGGATTCGATACTCCCCGCTGCGGCCCAAGCCGCAGCATCTGCCGCCCGTCGGCGCGCGCGACGCATTGCGCGCGCCCGTGGCAATGCCCGGACAGGCTTAGCGCGCTTTTGCAGCGTGCGGTGTGTGAACGCCGTGCTTTGAAGCCGTATTCGCAGGTGCCCTATGGCCGCCGGCCCCGTCTTTCGGGCCCAAGCGCCTCTTCAGGCAATTCTCCCCGCCAGCATTCCCGCTCCAGCGTGCTCGTGACAACACAACAAGGTGCGGCCTGCCGTCGTTCCCGCCCTCGCGCCTGACAACCGCGAGGCGCCGGCAGCGGAGCCGCCTGGAGTCGTTCATGAAACGCATGCTGTTCAATGCGACGCAGCAGGAGGAGCTGCGCGTCGCCATCGTCGATGGGCAAAAGCTCATCGACATCGACATCGAAACCGCCGGGCGCGAACAGCGCAAAGGCAATATCTACAAAGGTGTCATCACCCGTATCGAGCCGTCGCTCGAAGCGTGCTTCGTCAACTACGGCGAAGACCGCCACGGCTTCCTGCCGTTCAAGGAAGTCGCCCGCCAGTACTTCAAGGAAGGCATCGACATGCGCTCCGCGCGCATCCAGGATGCCCTGCGCGAAGGCCAGGAGCTGATCGTCCAGGTCGAGAAGGAAGAGCGTGGCAACAAAGGCGCCGCCCTCACCACCTTCATCTCGCTCGCCGGCCGCTACCTCGTGCTGATGCCGAACAACCCGCGCGGCGGCGGCGTGTCGCGCCGGATCGAAGGCGACGAGCGCCAGGAACTGCGCGAAACGATGGCGCAACTGCAGATTCCGGACGGCATGAGCATGATCGCCCGTACCGCGGGCATCGGCCGCAGCGCCGAGGAACTGCAGTGGGACCTGAACTACCTGCTGCAACTGTGGCGCGCGATCGAGGCCGCCTCGCAAAGCGGCAACTCCGGCCAGCCGATGCTGATCTATCTGGAATCGAGCCTCGTGATCCGCGCGATCCGGGACTATTTCCAGCCGGATATCGGCGAAATTCTGATCGACACGAACGAAATCCACGATCAGGCCCGCGCGTTCATGGACATCGTGATGCCGGACAACGTCGCGAAGGTGAAGCGCTATCACGACGACGTGCCGCTGTTCTCCCGCTTCCAGATCGAGCACCAGATCGAAACCGCGTACTCGCGTACGGTCCCGCTGCCGTCCGGCGGCGCGATCGTGATCGACCACACCGAAGCGCTCGTCGCGATCGACGTGAACTCGGCACGCGCGACCAAGGGCGCGGACATCGAGGAAACGGCCACCCGCACGAACCTCGAAGCGGCGGACGAAGTCGCCCGCCAGCTGCGCCTGCGCGACCTCGGCGGCCTGATCGTGATCGATTTCATCGACATGGAATCGGCGAAGAGCCAGCGTGAAGTCGAGCAACGCCTGAAGGACGCGCTCAAGCACGACCGTGCGCGCGTGCAGATGGGCAAGATCTCCCGCTTCGGCCTGATGGAGCTGTCGCGCCAGCGCCTGCGTCCGGCGCTGTCGGAAGGCAGCCACGTGACGTGCCCGCGCTGCAACGGCACCGGCCACATCCGCGATACCGAATCGTCCGCGCTGCAGGTCCTGCGGATCATTCAGGAAGAAGCGATGAAGGAAAACACCGCGGCGATCCACTGCCAGGTGCCGGTCGAGGTGACCGCCTTCCTGCTGAACGAAAAGCGTCAGGAAATCAACAAGATCGAGTCGCGCTTCAAGGTCGGCATCGTGCTGATCCCGAACAAGCACCTCGATACGCCGCACTACAAGCTCGAGCGCCTGCGTCACGACGACGCGCGCCTCGACGATCCGCGCGCGTCCTGGAAGATGGCCGAGGAAGCAGCCCGCGAGCTCGAGTCGGAAACCGGCTACAGCAAGCGTGCCGCCGAAGTGAAGCCGAAGCAGGAAGCCGCGGTCAAGGGCATCACGCCCGAGCGTCCGGCACCGAGCGCGGCGCCGCAGCGTCCGGTCGAGCCCGTTGCCGCCCCCGCCCCTGCGCCCGTCGCAGCGGCAAGCGGCGGTTTCATCGGCTGGCTGAAGGGCCTGTTCGGCGTGTCGCCGGCACCGGCGCCCGCACCGGTTGCTCCGGCACCGGCGAAGGAGCAGGCAGCCCGTCCGGCTCGCGAACGCACCGAAAAGACCGAGCAACGCGGCGGCGATCGCAACCGCAACCGTCGCGGCGGCGCCCAGCAGGGGCAAGGCGGCCGCGACCAGGCAGCCGCAGGCCGTGGCCAGCCGCAACGCCAGGAACGCGAAGGCAAGGAAGTGCGCGAACCGCGTGAAGGCCGTGAGCCGCGTGAAGGCCGTGAGCCGCGCGAGGGCCGTGAGCTGCGTGAAGGTCGCGAGGGCCGCGAAAACCGCGAGAACCGTGAAGGTCGCGAGGGCCGTGGCCCGCGCGAAGGTCGCGAGCCGCGTGAAGGCCGTGAGCCGCGCGAACCGCGCGAAAATCGCGAGCCGCGCGAGCCGCGCGAGCGTGCCGAACAGCCGGAAGGCGGCGACGCAGCCGGCCGCGGCGAGCGCCAGGAACGCGGCGAGCGTCGCGAGCGCGGCGAACGCCGCAAGCCGACCCAGCATGCGGCCACGCTCGAGACCGTCACCCGCGGTGAAAACCATCCGGAACCGGAAACCGACAAGGCTGTTGCAGAAGCCCTGCCCGGCGCGGAGCTGGCAGCCGATGCGGAAGCCGGCGCACGTGACGGCGAAGAACGTCGCCGTCGCCGTCGCGGCCGCCGCGGCGGTCGTCGCGAGCGCGAGGAAGACGGCGCAGTCGACCAGGCGGAGCAAGGCGTCGAAGCCGAAGGTGAAATCGCGGCGCAAGCCGTGACGCCGGCCGCACCGGTCGCAGCCGAACCGGCCCATACGGCCGCACCGGCAGTCGTCGCGGCCGTGGCCAGCGCGGTCGCCGTCGAAGCCGTCGTCGAGCAGCATGCCGCACCGGCCGCTGTCGAAG
>NZ_JACFYV010000092.1:0-23504 GCF_016759955.1 Burkholderia sp. KCJ3K979 | reverse complement strand
ATCTTACGACGCCCGCTTTCAAAAAACGGCTGAGTGATTACCCGGGCGTTATCGTTTCATCCGTCATACTTCGCCCGAACGGCGACCTGATTCCAAAAACCTTGCGAGAAAATGGCGTAAAACTACCGCCGCATCCGTGGACAGTCAAAGATTTTCGTGATTTGAATCAATATATGACCGGATTGATTTCAAAGAAATAGCACACTGAACTTCGATACATCGGCCAAGCGATTTCACCCATTCGTTGCATCGGCGGGTTGAATCCTAAAAGTACGGCGGTCACTCGTCCGGATACTGTCGCTGGCAGGGGTCGGCCGATGCGGTCTTCCGGTGAGCGTCAGTCCGGCATCCCGTCATGGTCGCCAAGCGGTCTGTCGGGCCAGTCCACCCATCGGTCCGCGCGGGTCAGTTCGTACGCTTCGTTGAGCGGGTAACGAATGCGGTTGTCGTCGCGAGGACGTTCGCCGATCACCATCAACCTCACTTCGTCCTTCGTATTGTTGATGAAGGTGTGACAAATTCCGGTGCCTGCCGGAAACGCGACGGAATCGCCCTCGGCAATGGGGTGAAGCATGCCGTCGATCCATACGTCGGGCTTGCCTTCGAGCACGTACACAAACTCCTGCTCGGTACTTTCGGCGTGGGGATATGACGTCCGCCGTCCGGGCAGAAGCCTGACATGATGGATTCCAATACGCGTAATGCCGAGTGCGGCGGAAAGCGGCGCGTCGAGCGCCATGGGCTCGGTATCGCCGCGATAGGAATGCGCATCCGGTTCTTCGAGTTCAGTCCAGTGCCTGATGAAATCTGGCCGGCTCATCGGGGTTCTCCTTTAGGATGAACGTCCATGATAGCGGTTGACGGAAAGGACAAAATGCGTCCGTGGCGCGCGGCATTTTTGATGTCGGGTTGCAACGGCCACGCGTGTCCGTTTTGCCGATCCCGGCCGTTGACGGCGGCGTGGCTGCCCGCACGGGCCGTTCTGAAGGAATCACGCCCGGGTTTATATTTCCAGGGCACGGGCACGTTGGCGTTGGGGCGACGACATATACGGCGGGGCGGTCGGTTTTTTGAAGTACGTACGCGAAAAATTCAGATGCACCTCGCCAACAGCACGGAGAACGTCATTCATGAACGAGGAAACCGCACCGGATATCGAAATGGCAACCCACACGCCCGCCCATGGCGACAACACGCCTGCTCAAAGCACGCTCTACCAGATTCCCCCGATCGCGCCATCGAAAACCGCGCTGCTCGTCATGCATTACCAGACCGACATCCTCGGCCTGTTCCCGTCGGTCGCGCCCGAGCTGCTCGCCAATACCCGCCGCCTCTGCGACGCGGCACGCGCCGCCGGCGTCGGCGTCTGGTTCGCGAATCTCCGCTTCAGCCCCGGCTATCCGGAAGTCAGCCCGCTCAACAAGAACGGCCAGGGCATCAAGCAACTCGGCCTCTTCATCGACGATGCCCCGTGTCCCGAACTGGCCAAACGACCCGACGAACCGCTGATCGTCGCCCACCGCGCGAGCGTGTTCTTTGGCACCGACCTGCAGGCGCGGCTCATTGCCCAAGGCGTCGATACGCTGATCATGGTCGGCATCGCATCGACCGGCGTGATGCTGTCGTCGATTGCCCATGCGAGCGACGCCGATTTCCGCCTCTACACGGTCAAGGATTGCTGCTACGACCCGGACCCGATCGTTCACGAGCATCTGTTCGCCACCGCGTTCGAATCGCGCACGACGGTACTGTCGCTCTCGGATGCGCTGCGGCTGTTGGCGTAACGACGGGCGAGCCGCAGCATCCGCTTCACTTCGCGATAAACACCCCCGACGTCGGACACGTGCCCTGCGTATTGCCGTCCGTCACGAGCGACGCGGCGCTCGGAAACTGCGCGGTCGCATTCGTCTTCACCGCGATCCATGCTTCGGTGAAGTAGCTCACGCCGTTCGTCTTCGTGCATTTCAGCGACACTGCGCTGCGCGTGTTGCTGCCGAACGCGCCTTCGAACGCCGACAGCAACTGGTTACGCGTGACCGTCTTGCCCGCGTTCGCCTGCAGGAATGCGTTGAACGACGTGTTGCCCAGCCGGCTGATCATGCCCGACGCCTGGTTCCAGTACGCATCGGGCGTCGCCGAATTCGAACACGTGCCGTGCTTGAACCACTCGTGCTTGTCGAGGCACGAAGCAACGCCCGGCATGTACGTCGACAGCGTGTTGCGGGTCGCGCTGCTGATCGGGTACGCGTCCATGCTGCACCACTGGTGCGCGTTGTCGAGGTCGATGTCGTTCTGCGGCACGCCGCAATAGAACGGCTGGTTGCCGTCGTAGCGGTTCGGCCACAGCCCGTGCAGCGACAGGCTCGTCGCCGCGTACGACCCGGCGAGGTTCGTGCATTCCGGGGTGTCGTGCGACGCGCAGAAACCCGGCTCCCACGATGCGGCGAGCAACAGGTAGTCGTAACTGGTCTGCGCGGCGGCGTGCAGTGAAACGGAAGCGACGGCGAGTGCGGCAGCGGCGCGGGCGAGCGTCTTGAGCATGGCGTGTTTCCTCGGGAAAAGGCTTGCGGTCGCGGGATGCGCCGCAAGGTTGTCGAATGTCTGCCCGCGATTGTTGCTGCCGCAACGTGGCACGAATGTGAAGGTGCACGAAAGAATGCGCGCTTCGCTCAGGTGCCCAGCTGCGTACACGCGCGCGCCGACGCTTCGGGCCCCTCGAGCGCGAGAATCTGCCACACGCCGATGCTGACGCGCCGGCGCGCCGCGGTCGACGCATCGGCCAGCAACGCCTCGACACGCGGCGCGATCTCGGGCGCCTTCTGCTGCAGCGCAGCGTGATGCCGCGCGCGCGATGCCGGTTCCGGTTCGTACACGTCGCACAGGCGCACCATGCCGGCGAGGCCGGCCAGCGTGTCGTCCTTGTCGATCGCACCCGGCTCGACCGGCGCGAGCCCGTTGCGCTCCTCCGGCGGCAGCTTGTTGCGCGCGCCTTCGTCGATCGCCGTGGCCGAAGCCGGCGGCAGGCCGCCGATCGCCGCGACGATCCGGCTGCCCGCGGCGATCATGTCGCCCTGGCACGCGACCTTCTCGGCGGCCGGGACGTTCGAGCAGAACGACACCGACGTCCGGTACACGTCGTTGCTCATGCGCGGTACTTCGTCGGTGCCCGCCTGCGCGAAGCAGACGCTTGCCAGCGCCAGCGTCAACGCGGCGGGAATCCGGATGCGAAACGCGGTCGTCTCGTTCATCGTTGTCGTCCGTGGGTTTTTATCGCGGGCAATATCGGCGGGCCGCACCGCGCGCAGGCGTCCCTCGTGATGCCGGCCCCGCTTCCGGCGCCACGCGTTTTACTTCATCGACGCCGCCTCCGATCCGCCGGGCGACAGCGCTGCGCTGTCCTGCTCGCGCCATGCACGCCGCGACGCCATGATCGCGCTCACCGCCGAGCGCGCGACCTTCCACCACGCGAACGGACGCGGATCGGCGAGCATGCTGAGCGCGCGTGCATAGTCGAGCGTGAGGCCGGGCGTCCACGCCATCGTCACCGCGCGCTTGCGGATCTGCGCGGCTACCCACAGCTCGGGGGTGAGCAGCAGCCGCACGAATGCACCCCATCCGGCCCGCGCGCCCTTCAGCCGCCACACCGCACCGTCGAGCGCGGCCTCGAGCGCATTCGACACGGTGCTCGAGCAGTTGCGGTACGTGAGGTTGTACGTCGTGTTCTGCCGGTACGACGACCAGAACGCGTCGAGCTTGGCCGGATCGTAGTTGCGAATGCGCACGCGCACGGTCGACGGACACCACGCTTTCGACTCGGTCGCATAGTCGGGCTGGAACAGGCCGGGCACGTCGTTCTCGCGCGTCGCCCGCAGGATGCGCGTGAATTCATCCGGAGAACGATCGATTTCGACGCCCGGATACAGGCTGATGTAGATGCCCTCCGGCGACTCCAGCGCCGCATGGCCGGTCGAGATCACGCCGTTGACGTCCACCGCCGCAATGTAGCGGTCGATCACCGGGTAGCGCTGAGCTTCGGCCTTCGACGTGCCGGTCGGCGTCCATACGTGCACGGTGAGCGCCCGCTCGCCGTCGGCCGGCGGGCCGTCCCATTCGGATTGCGCGAACTGCGGCCGGTCCGGTGCGTCGTCGAGATCCGGTGCAAGCGCCGGCGCGGGCGACGTCGCGAACGCCGGGTTGCGCGTCAGCCGCTTCACACGTGCGGCGAGGCTCAGCAGGTGCATCCCGCCGAACATCAGCAGCAGGCCGAGGCAGTACGGTACGGTGCCCGCGTAGTGCGTCGGGTACGGCTGGAAAAAGAAGATCGCCAGCAGGATCTCGACGACGCCCCACGCGAACGCGACGTGCCAGCGGCGATAGCGCACCATCCACGCGGACGTGCATTGCAGCAGCCCGTCGACGAGAAACAGCGTGCCGAAGATCATCGACAGCAGGAAGTGACCGTGATGATGGCCGGCGAACACGAGCCCCGCCGCCACCACGACCGCGATGCCCTTCACGTAGCGCAGGATGCGCTGCCCGCCGACACCGCTGCCGGCCACCGCGAGCGTCGCGAGCCCCTCGATCAGGAACAGCCACGCGAACAGCTCGATCGGAAAATGCAGCGCGCCGTCGAGTGCATCGACGAAAATGCCGACGCCCGCGACGACCCACAGCCAGCCGAGCACCGTCAGCCCGCGCCAGCGGGTTCGCAGATATTCGATGCCCAGCAGCAGCAACACCAGTCGTACCATTGCGCCCTCGTATCTTTTTCGGGATACGCGCGGCCTCGCGCTCCCTGTCGTGTCAACCGCGTGTCGGGCGACGCGCCGGCCGGAAGGCGGTCATCGTTGCCGGCGCGTCATGTCGTCGACATGCTCGATGGCGGCCGGCGCGCGCCGCTCTGGGCGAATAATAAGATATGAAGGGGCCGCTTGAAAGCCTCGCGAAAACGTTTTCGACGGGGCGCGGCTGCCCACTGCCACGGCAGGGTTCGGGTTCGACAACATGCGACGGATACGCGAGAATCCGGCTTCCGAGGGCGAAAGCCACCCAACCGAACCGCGCAGACGGGGCAAGAACACATGCATGGACCGATTCAACGCCGGCACATGCTGGCCGCCGCTCGCCGGGTTCCACGCCGGCCCCTGTCCGCCATGGCGCTGGCCGACGCATGAAACAGGAGCATCGACATGCCCCACCCGCCGCTTCATCCATCCTCGCTCGGCCCGCAACTCAAGCGCTGGCGCACGCTGCACCGCGTGAAGCAAAGCCATGCAGCCGAGCTGTTCGGCGTCGCGCAATCGACGATCTCGCGCTGGGAAGCCGGCCTTCAGCAGATGTCGCCCGCCGAGCGCGCGACGGCCGAACGGCTGCTCGCCGCGCGCCTCGATTCCGCGGGCGACCACGCACTCGCGCGGCTGATCGCCGGCAGCGCGGGCCGCATGCATCTCGTGTGCGACCTCACGCACCGCCTGCTGGCCAGTTCCCCGGCGCGCGCGGCCGAGTTCTCGCAACCGCTTTCGACGTTGCTCGGCACGTCGCTGTGGCGCTACGCGACACCGGAAATCGCCCGCATGGAAGCCGCGCTCGACCCGCTCGGCTGGCACGACCGCGCGGGGCCGCCGAGCGTCGAGTTCGACACCGGCGCGAATGCGTCGCGCGTCGTGCCGATTCGCGGCAGCCGATGCCGGTGGACACGGCTGACGCTGTCGGACGGCTCGGCCGTGCGGCTCGTGGAGACGCTCGACGCACACTGACAGTCGCGCATATTTCATGCGTGGACGCACCACGGCCGGCCGGCGTACGCTTGGCGGTTCATCGCAACGACGCCGACCATGAACCCCGATACGATCCACGCGCGGCTCGCGTTCCTGCGCGAAGCCGAACGCCTGAAGGACGTGCTGCGCAGCGGCCACACGTCGGCCGGCCGCCCGGAAAGCACGGCCGAGCACAGCTGGCGGCTATGCCTGATGGCGCTCGTGTTCGCCGACGCGCTGCCCGGCGTCGATACGCTGAAGCTGCTGAAACTGTGCGTCGTCCACGACCTCGGCGAGGCGCTGCACGGCGACATCCCTGCGATCGAGCAGGCCGCGCATCCCGACAAGAGCGCACATGAACGCGACGACCTGCTGACGCTGACCGCGTCGCTCGACCGTGTGGTGCGCGACGAGATCGTCGCGCTGTGGGACGAATACGAGGCGGCCGCCTCACCCGAAGCCCGCGCGGCGAAAGCGCTCGACAAGCTCGAAACGATCCTGCAGCACAACCAGGGCAGCAATCCGCCCGATTTCGACTATGCGTTCAATCTCGGCTACGGCCGCCGCTATACCGACGCCGCGCCGCTGTTCCGCGCGATCCGCGAAATCGTCGACGCCGATACGCAGCGCAAGATCGACACGGGTGGGTACCGCGCATAGGCTCGCAGGATCGGGGAACTTCACGCTCATACCCCTTGTACGATTGGGGCCGACACCCGAGCAGGTCGATGGGCTGCCCGCGCTCGACGAGGAACGCGACCGGCCGATGATGGCGATCGTCGCCGCACGGCGGTAGTGCGGGCACGGCGAATCACTGCCTTTTCACAGATCGAGACAATTGCGCCCTCCGGCCCGCGTATCGGTACGGTGTCCACACAATTCAGCACAATTTCCACACGTTTTGGCGCGAATTCCTCGCTTACCATGAGCGCCTGATTCGATTCGGCACACCCGCGCGATGCGTACGCGGAACCCGTCGCGGGCAACATGCCCGGCATGCGACGCCGACCGGATCGTTCCGCTCGGCCGCACGCATCGCCGGCGCCGGCTTCATCCTCGCCGCATTCTCATGACCCAGAAGACCCATCGCCGCCGGCGCATCGTGCTGGCTACCCTTGCCGTCGCCGCGATCGCCGCCGGCATCACGCTGAAGGCCTGCGCGCCGACCAAGCATCCGCAATACCTGTCCGCGCCGGTCACGCGCGGCGATCTCGAGAACGCGGTGCTCGCGACCGGCGCGCTGCAGGCGTTCAGGCAGGTCGACGTCGGCGCGCAGGTGTCGGGGCAGTTGAAGACGCTGAAGGTCAAGCTCGGCGACAAGGTCACGAAGGGCCAGTGGCTCGCCGAGATCGACCCGGTGATCTCGGAAAACGCGCTGCGCCAGGCGCGCGCCAGCGAAGAAAGCCTGCGCGCGCAGCAACAATCGACCACCGCGCAGTTGACGCAAGCCGAACTCGCGTTCCGCCGCCAGCAGGCGATGCTGCCCGACGATGCGACGTCGCGCGAATCGTTCGAAGCCGCGAAGGCGACGCTCGACGTGCAGCGCGCGACCCTCGCATCGCTCGCCGCGCAGATCCGTTCGGCCCGCATCCAGATCGAGACCGCGCAGGCGAACCTCGGCTACACGCGCATCGTCGCGCCGATCGACGGCGAGGTCGTCGCGATCGTCACGCAGGAAGGCCAGACCGTGATCGCGCAGCAGCAGGCGCCGGTGATCCTGAAGCTCGCGAATCTCGACACGATGACCGTGAAGGCGCAGGTGTCGGAAGCGGACGTGATCCGCGTGAGCGCCGGCCAGACCGCTTATTTCACGATTCTCGGCGAACCGGACAAGCGTCACTACGGCAAGCTGCGCGCGATCGAACCGGCACCGCAGAACTACGCCGACGCGCAAAGCGCGCTCGGCGGAGGGGCCGGCGGCGGCGCGAAGCCGAACGCCGCGGTGTTCTACAACGCGCTGTTCGACGTGCCGAATCCCGAGCACCGGCTGCGCATCGCGATGACCGCGCAGGTCAACATCGTGCTCGGCAACGCGCGCAATGCGCTCAGCATCCCGGCCGCCGCGCTCGGCGAGAAGCGCAAGGACGGCACCGTCGCGGTACGCGTGCTGCGTGCCGACGGCAGCACGGAAACGCGCCACGTCCGCATCGGCATCAACAACAACGTGCGCGCCGAAGTACTGGCCGGCCTGAAGGACGGCGAGCGCGTCGTGATCGGCGAAGCGTCGGCGGACGAGCGCGCGCCGCTGTCGGGCGTGGTGTAACGATGCGCCAGCCCCTGCTGAAACTCGCCGCCGTCACGCGACGCTTTCCGGCCGGCGACAAGGACGTCGTCGTGCTGAACAACGTCAACCTGTCGATCGGCGCGGGCGAGATCGTCGCGATCGTCGGCGCGTCGGGGTCCGGCAAGTCGACGCTGATGAACATCCTCGGCTGCCTCGATCATCCGAGCGAAGGCACGTACACGGTCGGCGGACGCGACACGCACATGCTCGACAGCGACGAACTCGCGCAGTTGCGCCGCGAGCACTTCGGCTTCGTGTTCCAGCGCTATCACCTGCTGCCGCACGTCGACGCGGTCGCGAACCTGGAAATGCCGGCGATCTACGCGGGCACCCCGCGCGCCGAACGGCATGCACGCGCCCGTGCGTTGCTCGCGCGCCTCGGGCTCGCGGATCGCGCGCATCACCGGCCCGGCCAACTGTCCGGCGGCCAGCAGCAGCGCGTGAGCATCGCGCGCGCGCTGATGAACGGCGGCCAGGTGATCCTCGCGGACGAACCGACCGGCGCGCTCGACACGAAAAGCGGCCAGGACGTGATCCGCATCCTGCACGAGCTGAACGCGCTCGGCCATACGATCGTGATCGTCACGCACGACAAGGCCGTGGCGCGCCATGCGCGGCGCATCATCGAGATCAGCGACGGCGAGATCGTCGCGGACCGGCCGAACCGCCACTACGCGGAGGCGCTCGCGGAAGTGGGCATCGGCGCGGCCGCAACGACGGAAACGGCGGCCGACACACCATCCGCGCCGCCCGCACCGGCTTCCGGCGATGCACCGCCACCCACCGATAACGATACCGCCACCGATCCCACCCCGCACGCCCGACGCTTCGCCGCCGGCACCGGCCGTTTCGCCGAAGCATGCCGGATGGCATGGATCGCGCTCGTGTCGCACCGGCTGCGTACGCTGCTGACGATGCTCGGCATCATCATCGGCATCACGTCGGTGGTATCGATCGTCGCGGTCGGCGAAGGCGCGAAGCGCTACATGCTCGAAGAAATCGGCAGCATCGGCACCAATACGATCAGCTTCTATCCGGGCTCCGACTGGGGCGACAGCCGCGCGGACACGATCCAGACGCTCGTGCCCGCCGACGTCGCCGCGCTCGCGGAGCAGCCGTACGTCGACAGCGCGACGCCCGAAACGTCGCGCACGCTGCTGCTGCGCTACCGCAACGTCGACGTCCACGCGCTCGTGAGCGGCGTCGGCGACAGCTACTTCCAGACGCGCGGAATGCGCTTCGCGCTCGGTGTCCCGTTCGACGACGATGCGGTGCGCCGCCAGGCGCAAGTGGCCGTGATCGACCAGAACACGCGTCGCAAGCTGTTCGGCGCGACGCGCAATCCGGTCGGCGAAGCGATCCTGGTCGACAACGTACCGTGCGTCGTGATCGGCGTGACCGCCGACAAGAAGAGCGCGTTCGGCAGCGTGAAGAGCCTGAACGTGTGGGTGCCGTACACGACCGCGAGCGGTCGCCTGTTCGGCCAGCGCTATCTCGACAGCATCACCGTGCGCGTGCGCGACGGGCAGCCGAGCGCGGCCGCCGAGAAAAGCCTCGAGAAGCTGATGATCCAGCGCCACGGCCGCAAGGACTTCTTCACGTACAACATGGACAGCGTGGTCAAGACCGTCGAGAAGACCGGCCAGTCACTCACACTGCTGCTGTCGCTGATCGCGGTGATCTCGCTCGTGGTCGGCGGGATCGGCGTGATGAACATCATGCTGGTGTCGGTCACCGAGCGCACGCGCGAGATCGGCATCCGGATGGCGGTCGGTGCGCGCCAGTCCGACATCCTGCAGCAGTTCCTCGTCGAGGCCGTGCTGGTGTGCCTGCTCGGCGGCACGATCGGCATCGCGCTGTCGTTCGGGCTCGGCGCGCTGTTCTCGGTGTTCGTCGCGCAGTGGAAGATGGTGTTCTCGGCCGGCGCGATCGTGACCGCGTTCGTGTGCTCGACGCTCACCGGCGTGATTTTCGGGTTCATGCCCGCGCGCAACGCGTCGCGGCTCGACCCGATCGATGCGCTCGCGCGCGACTGACGAAACATGGCCATCATGCATTCCTCCCCGCTTCACCGCCTCGGCGCATTCGCGTGCGCGACCGTACTGCTCGCCGGCTGCGCGGGTGCGCGCCATGATCCGCTGCCCGCCGTCGCGATGCCCGCGAACTGGGCCGCGCCGGTCGCGGCCGACGCGCCGGCCGCCACGGGCGACTGGTGGCGCAGTTTCGGCGATCCGCAACTCGACGCATTGATCGACGACGCGCTGCGCGCCAACAACGATCTCGCGATCGGGGCGATCCGCGTGTACCGCGCGCAGTTGCAGGCCGGGCTCGTCGATACGAACCTGACGCCGAACGTGACGCTCGGCGCGAACGGCGCCGTATCGCGCACGCTCGACACGCACCAGATGAGCCGTTCGAGCGGCGTCAATGGTTCGCTCAGCTATGAAATCGACCTGTGGGGCCGGCTGGCCGCGCTGCGCGACGCCGCGCGCTGGGAGGCCGACGCGACCGCCGCCGATCTCGAAGCCGCACGGCTGTCGCTGATCGGCACGACCGCGGCGCTGTACTGGCAGATCGGCTATCTGAACCGGCAGATCGCGCTCGGCGACGCGAATATCGCGTATGCGGCGCGCACGCTCGCGCTCGTGCGGTCGCGGCACACGGCCGGTGCCGTGTCGGGGCTCGACCTCGCGCAGGCCGAACAGAGCCTCGCCGCGCAACGCGCGGCGCAGACGCAGCTGATCCAGCAGCGCACCGAGAACCGCCACGCGCTCGCGATCCTGTTCGACCGGCCGCCGCAGCAGCGCGCGGCCGAGCCGGCTGCGTTGCCCGACGCCGCACCGCCCGACGTGGCGGCCGGCCTGCCCGCCAGCCTGCTGGGCCGGCGCCCCGACCTGCGTGCGGCGGAATTCCGGCTGCGCGAATCGCTTGCGCAGGTCGACGCGACGCGCACCAGCTTCTATCCGACCTTCACGCTGACCGGCAGCGCCGGCACGACGAGCACGAGCCTCGAGCGCGTGCTGACGAATCCGGTCGGCACGCTCGGGCTCGGCCTCGCGCTGCCGTTCATCCAGTGGAACACGATGCAGTTGCAGATCAGGGTGTCGAAGTCGCAGTACGAGGAAGCGGTCGTCGGGTTCCGCCAGCGGCTCTACACGGCGCTCGCGGAAGTCGAGAACGCACTGTCGGCGCGCGTGCAGCTCGAACGCGAAGCCGAACAGCGTGCGCTGTCGCTCGCCCAGGCCCAGCGCGCCGAACGGCTGGCCGCCGCGCGCTTCGCGGCCGGCGCGACCGCCGTGCAGCCGTGGCTCGACCAGCAGCAGGTGCTGAGGAGCGCGCAAAGCGCCGACGAACTGACACGCCTGAACCGGCTCAACAACCAGATGAAGCTCTACCGCGCGCTCGGCGGCGGGACTTCCTGACCGGCCGTCACACGCCGCACCTCACACGCCGCGCGCCGGCCGCGTCATTCGCACACGGTCGCTCCACGCCGCGCCGGCGCGAACGCCACCGCGCTCGCGGTCGCGAGCAGGGCCACACCCGCCGCGCCGTACACCATCACCCAGCCGAAGCCATGCACGAGCGCCGCGTGCAACGCCGCGCCGCTCGGGTCGGCCTGCGCGAGCGCCGGCGCGATCGCCTGCAGCCCGTCGGTGCGGCCCGCCGCGATCTCCTGCGCGAGCCGGCGCAGCGCCGCGTCGCCGATCGCGCCGGCCGGGCCGCCCTTCAGGCTCGCGACGATCCCCGCCACGAGCACGAAGCCCATCGTCGCGATGTTCAGCGCGAGCGAGATCATCCGCGCGCTCATGTCGATGCCCGACGCCATCCCGGCCCGCGCACTCGGCACCGCGCCCGTCGTCGTGTTGGTGACGGGCGTATTGGTCAAGCCGAGCCCGATGCCGGCGATCACGCAGCCCGGCAGCATCGTCAGCCAGCTCGCATGATCGGCCGCGCTGCCCAACCGCATCAGCACGAAACCGGCCGCGATCGTGAACAGGCCGGCCGGAATCACGACGCCCGGCCCGTAGCGCAGCGCGAGCCGTTCGCCGAACGGCGGCGCGATCAGCGTCGGCAACGTGTATGCGAGCAATGCGAGGCCGGCCGTCACGCTGTCGTAACCGAGCGCGATCTGGAACCAGATCGGCAGGTAGATCATGAACGGCCAGAAGCTGAAGTTCATCCCCATCGAGCCGAAGATCGCGCCGGTGAACGCGCGAATCCGGAACACCGAGAAGTCGAACATCGGCCGTGCGCTGGCGCGCTCCGCGATGACGAAACCGATCACCGCGAGCACGGTCGCGCCGAGCACGCCGAGGCCGGCCGCGCTCGTCAGCCCGAGTTCCGCGCTTTGGGTGATGTAGAACGCGAGGCCGAGCACCGCGAGCGACAGCGTGACGATGCCCGCCACATCGAGCGCGCCCGCATGCGGATCGCGCGACTCCTGCACCGCGCCGCCGATCAGCACGAGCGCGACGGCCGCGAGCGGCGCATGGACGAGGAACACCCACGGCCAGCTCGCCAGCGCGACGATCGCGCCGCCGACGATCGGCCCGAAGCCGAGCCCGATGCCGAACACGATCCCCCAGATCCCGAACGCGCGGCCGCGCTCGCGCCCTTCGCGGAACTGGTGCGACAGCACGGCGATCTGGCAGATCAGCATCGCGCCGCCGCTCGCGCCCTGCAGCAGCCGGCCCGCGACGAGCACCGGCACGTTCGGCGCGAGCCCGCACAGCAGCGACGTCGCGCCGAACAGCACGGTGCCGATCACGTACACGCGCTTGCGGCCGAACCGGTCCGCGAGCGTGCCGGCCGCCATCAACACCGTCGTACACGCGATCGTGTACGCGTTCATGATCCACTGCATGCCGTTGAAATCGCCATGCAGCACGTGTTCGAGCGTCGGCAGGATCACCGGCACGCTCGAGATTTCGAGGCCGAACATCAGCGACGTGAGACAGACGGCCGCGAGCGCGACCGCATTCCTGCGGGAGTCGGATAGCGTCATGCGTATTGCGCGGCGGCCCGGCAACAGGCCGCGCACCTCCAGGTGAGTAGGATTCGCCGCGCGCGGCCGGCGACGCACGCTGGGCGGGAATCGGTACTATAGTGAGAATTCACCTCCCCATTGACGCGCCCGTTTCCATGCACTGGGGAATCTCAGGACCCAATAGACGCAACACACCACCCGCCATGACCGACAGACTCGACGGCGTGACGACCTTCGTCCAGGTCGTGGAATCCGGAAGCTTCGCGCTCGCCGCGGAACGGCTCGACATGACGCGCTCGGCCGTCGGCAAGGCGATCGCGCGGCTCGAGAAGCGGCTCGGCGCGCGGCTGCTGCAGCGCACGACGCGCAGCCAGAGCCTGACCGATGACGGCCAGGCGTACTACGACCGCTGCGTGCGCGCGCTGGCGGAACTGGAAGCGGCGGAAGCCGATCTCGACTGCGGCCGCCACGAGGCGCGCGGCAAGTTGCGGCTGAGCGTGCCGCTCGCATTCGGGCACCACTGCGTGACGCCGATCGTGCTCGACCTCGCGCGCACTTACCCGCACCTGCGGATCGACGTGTCGATCACCGACCGCTTCGTCGATCTCGTCGAGGAAGGCATCGATCTGGCGGTGCGAATCGGCCCGCTCGCGGACAGCACGAGCCTCGCGGTGCGGCGGCTCGGCACGCAATACGGGAGCCTCGGCGCGGCGCCGTCGTATCTCGCTCGCCACGGCACACCGCAATCGCTCGACGATCTGAAAAACCACCGCACGATCGCGTATTCACGCTCGGGCGTCGTCCAGCCGTGGTACCTGCGTGCGCCGGACGGCTCGAGCGTCCACATCGACATGCCGCACCAGCTCAGTTTCGACGACGTGCAGGCGATCGCGGCGGCCGGCGCGTCGGGGTTCGGGATCGCGTGGCTGCCGAGTTGGCTGCTCGATCACTACGTGAAGCGCGGGGAGATGGTGGTCGTGCTCGATCGCTGCTTCGTCTGCGAAGGCGACATTCATGCGATCTGGCCGAAAACGCGCTACCTGCCGCGCAAGACCCGCTGCGTGATCGATGCGCTCGTGGAGGCGGTACCGCCGATGATCGAGCGCTGAACGCGGAAGAACAGGAAAGGGATACGCGGCAACCGACGCGCCGCCCGGGCGCGTCGGTTCATCGCATCACGCCGCGCCGAGATCGGCGAGCGGATGCGCGAACAGCTTCCACGGCGACGTCAGGAAATGCCGCACGCGTTCGGCGCGCAGCTCGACCAGCGACGCGGGCGCCCAGCGCGGCTTGCGATCCTTGTCGACGAGATGCGCGCGCACGCCTTCGCAGAAGTCGCCTTCCTCGATCGCGCGCGCGACGATGCCGAGCTCCATCCGGAACGATTCCGCGAGCGTCATCTGCCGGCCGCGCAGCAGCGCCTCGCGCGTCACGGCCAGCATCGTCGGCGAATGGCTCGCGAGCGCATCGAGCGTCGCCTGCAGCCATTGGCGGTGCTCGCGTGCCAGCTCGTCGCGCGTCAACTCCTGCGTGAGCGTCGCGACGATCCGCTCGACGCTCGAGCGCTTGTCGAAATGACGGACGATCCACGGCATCTGGCTGTCGAGCGCCGCATGCGGCACCACGTTGCACGGCGGCTCGAACACCTTGCGCAGCAACGGCAGCGCATCGCCGTCCCACTTGACGCTCTCGATGCGCGTCTCGAACGTGTCGAGCCATGCGGACGGCACGCACAGGTCCGCGAGCTTCGCGCTCAGCGCGTCGGCACCCGACAGCATCGCGCCGGTCAGCCCCACGTACAGTTCGAGTTCAACCGGCATGCCCGACAGGAAATGCGTGGCGCCCACGTCGGGCACGAGGCCGATGCGCGTTTCCGGCATCGCGATCTTGCTGCGCTCGGTCGCGACGCGCAGCGCCGCGCCCTGCGCGAGGCCCATGCCGCCGCCCATCGTCACGCCGTCCATCAGCGCGACCACCGGCTTCGGGAACGTGTGGATCGCATAGTCGAGCCGGTATTCGTCGACGAAGAACGGCAGCCAGGTCTCGCGCTGCGCGACCATCTTGTACAACGCACGCACGTCGCCGCCCGCGCAGAAGCCCTTCTCGCCCGCGCCGCGCAGCACGACCGCGACGATCTGGTCATCGTGGCGGCAGCGTTCGAACAGCGCGGTCAGCTCGCCGATCATCGCGTACGACAGCGCGTTGAGCGCGGCAGGCCGGTTCAGCGTGATCAGCGCCACGCGGTTCACCACACGAAACAGCACCTCGGGCGCGTGCTCGGCGAATGCGTCGTGATTCGTCATCGGCGTACTCATCGTTGCGATTCTCCATCGGTGCGCCACTGCGGCGCGCGCTTGCCCAGGAACGCCGCCACGCCTTCGCGCGGATCGGCCGTGTCGAACAGGTCGACGAAGCGTTCGCGTTCGACCGCGAGCGCCGCGCTTCGCGGCACACCGCGACGTGCAAGGCCGATCAGCTCCTTGCTGTAAGCCACCGCATGCGGGCTTTGCCGCGCGACGTTGCGCGCCAGCGCGAGTGCTGCATCGCGCGCGGCGCCGCTTTCCACTACGTCCTCGACGAGGCCGATCCGCAGCGCGGTGGAGGCGTCGACGCGCGCGCCGGTCAGGATGATCTTCTTCGCCCAGCCTTCGCCGACGAGCCAGGGCAGCGTCTGCGTGCCGAGCCCGCACGGCAGCAGGCCGACCGACGGTTCCGGCAGCGCCATCTGCGCATGCGTCTCCGCGATCCGCAGGTCGCACGCGAGCGCGCATTCGAGGCCGCCGCCCATCGCGTAACCGTTGATCGCCGCGATCGTCACGACGCGTGCGTCGTGCAGCGCTTCGAACGCCGCGCCGAAGCGCGCCGCCATCGCGCGCGCGACCGCGCGATCGCCGTCGGCGAACGTGTTGAGGTCGGCGCCCGCGCTGAAGAACTTCGGGCCGTCGCCGGTGATCACCAGCGCACGCACGCGCGGGTTCGCATTCAGTTCGGCGACGATGGCCTGCAACTGCTGAAGCCCGTCGGCGGTAAAGGCGTTCGCGGGCGGACGCTTGAGCGTCGCGCACGCGATCGCGCCGTCGTCGACATAGTCGAGTTCGATCATCACGCGTCCTTCTTCGTGGCTGGTTGATACAGGCGGATCACCGCCGAGAAATCGAGCTGGCCGTCGCCGCGGCTGCTCATCGTCTGATACAGCTGCTGCGCGAGCGCGCCGAGATAGACGGGCTGGCGCGCCTGCTTCGCCGCGTCGTTCGCGAGGCCGAGATCCTTCAGCATCAGGTCGGTGCCGAAGCCGCCCGAGTAGCCGCGCGACGACGGCGCGGTCTCGATCACGCCCGGATACGGGTTGTAGGTGTCCGAGCTCCAGCAGCGGCCCGTCGACGTGTTGACGATACCGGCCAGCACCTTCGGGTCGATGCCGAGCGCGACGCCGAGCGACATCGCCTCCGACACCGCCGCCATCGAGATGCCGAGCACGAGGTTGTTGCAGACCTTCGCGACCTGCCCCATCCCGGTCGCGCCGCAATGGACGATGTTCTTGCCCATCCCGGCGAGCACCGGCTTCACGCGCTCGAAATCCGCGTCGCTGCCGCCGACCATGAAGGTCAGCGTGCCGGCCGCCGCGCCGCCGGTGCCGCCCGACACCGGCGCATCGACGAACGCGCCGCCGTGCTCGCGCACCAGCGCGCCGAACGCCTGTGCGCTCGCCGGGTCGATCGTGCTCGAATCGATCACCGTCGCACCCGCGCCGAGACCGGCCAGCACGCCGTTCTCGCCGGACAGCACCGAGCGCACGTGCGGCGCGGCCGGCAGCATCGTGATCACGAACGTCGCGCCCGATGCCGCATCGCGCGGGGAAGCTGCCACCTGCGCGCCGGCGTCCTGCAGCGCGCGCAATGCGTCGGCACTCAGGTCGAATGCATGCACGTCGTGGCCGGCTTTCAGCAGGTTCAGCGCCATCGGCGCGCCCATGTGGCCGAGGCCGATAAATCCGATTTTCATGGTGGTGTCCTCCGCCGCTCAATGCAGCCGGATCGTCGTGTTCACCGGGCCGGCCGTCGTGTCGTCGTCGAACCAGCGCGCGGTGACCGTCTTGGTCTGCGTGTAGAACTGCACGACCTGCTTGCCGTACGGGCCGAGGTCGCCGAGCTTCGAGCCGCGCGAACCGGTGAAGCTGAAGAACGGCACGGGCACCGGAATCGGGATGTTGATGCCGACCTGGCCGACGTCGATCTCGCTCTGGAACTTGCGCGCGGCCGCGCCGCTCTGCGTGAAGATGCCCACGCCGTTGCCCATCGGGTTCGCGTTGACGAGCGCGATCGCGTCGTCAAGCGTGTCGACTTCCATCACGACCAGCACGGGCCCGAAGATTTCATGCGTGTAGATCGTCATGTCGGTTTTCACGCCGGAGAAGATCGTCGGCCCGATGAAGTTGCCTTCCTCGAAACCGGCGACCTTCACGTCGCGGCCGTCGAGTTCGAGCTTCGCGCCTTCCTTGATGCCCATGTCGATCAGCGACAGAATCCGCGCCTTCGCACCGCGCGACACGACCGGCCCGACGTCGGTGCCCGCTTCCGAGCCCGCGTTGACCTTCAGCGTCTTCGCCTTCGCGACGATGTCGGGCAACCATTCGCGCGCCTGGCCCACCAGCACCGCGACGGAAGTCGCCATGCAGCGCTGGCCGGCCGCGCCGAAGCCCGCGCCGACGAGCGCGTTGATCGCCTGCTCGCGGTTCGCGTCGGGCAGCACGATCGCGTGGTTCTTCGCGCCCATCATCGACTGCACGCGCTTGCCGTGCTGGCTGCCGAGGTTGTACACGTGCGTGCCGACGGCGGTCGAGCCGACGAACGAGATCGCCTTCACGAGCGGATGCGTACAGATCGCGTCGACGACTTCCTTGCCGCCGTGCACGACGTTCAGTACCCCTTTCGGTATGCCGGCCTCGAGCGCGAGTTCGACGAGTTCCATCGTCGACATCGGGTCCTGCTCGGACGGCTTCAGCACGAACGTGTTGCCGCACACGATCGCCATCGGGAACATCCACAGCGGAATCATCGCGGGGAAATTGAACGGCGTGATGCCCGCGCACACGCCGAGCGGCTGGCGCAGCGTGTAGGTGTCGACGCCGCCCGCGACGTTCTCCGCGAATTCGCCGAGCTGCAGCGTGCCGATCGAGCATGCGTGCTCGACCACTTCGAGGCCGCGGAAGATGTCGCCTTCGGCGTCCGGAATCGTCTTGCCCTGTTCAGCCGTCAGCGTCTTCGCGATGCGCTGCTGGTTCGCGCGCACCAGATCCTGGAACTTCAGCATGATGCGCATGCGCGCGGCGATCGGCGTGTTCTTCCACGTCGCATACGCGGCGTGCGCGGCCTGCACGGCCGCGTCGACTTCCGCGACGGTCGCGAACGGCACGCGTGCGAGCACCTGCTGCGTCGCCGGGTTGACGATGTCGCGCCACTCGCTGGTGGTGGACTCGACGAAGGCGCCGTCGATCAGCAGCTTGACCGTCGGCACGTCTTGCCCCGTGCGGGGCGTCGGATTCGCGTTCATCAGTGCACTCTCCTTGCAGTGGGCCGCGTGGCGTCGTGCAACGCGCGGCCGGTTCGGTTCAGCGAGGCGGCGGACGACGCGCCGAAAAATGCGGCACGCACGGCCCGCGGCCGGTCATTTCAGTTCGTTGGCGAAATCTTCTTCCCAGTATTCGCCGGGCATGCGCGCGGTCGCGTCGTCGCCGCGCTCGATCTCGCGGCGGCGCAGCTCGACGCGGCGAATCTTCCCCGAGATCGTCTTCGGCAGTTCCGCGAACTGCAGCCGGCGGATGCGCTTGTACGGCGCGAGCTTCTCGCGCGAGAAACGGAAGATCTCCAGCGCGAGCGCGGGGCTTTCCTCGTAGCCCTGACGCAGCGTGATGAAGGTCTTCGGCACCGACAGCCGCACCGGGTCCGGGCTCGGCACGACGGCCGCTTCCGCGATCGCCGGATGCTCGATCAGCACGCTTTCCAGTTCGAACGGGCTCAGCCGGTAGTCGGACGACTTGAACACGTCGTCCGCGCGGCCGATGTACACGTAGTAGCCGTCGTCGCGACGCATCGCAATGTCCGACGTACGGTAGTGACCGTCGCGCATCGCATGGGCGGTCGCATCGGGATTGTTCGCGTAGCCCTTCATCAGCCCGACCGGGCGCGTGACGTCGTCACCGATCGGCAGCGCGACCTCGCCTTCGGTCACCGGCGCGCCGTCCGGGTCGAGCAGCGCGATCCGGTAGCCGGGCAGCGGCCGGCCCATCGAGCCGGCGACCACCGGCTGGCCCGGTGAATTGCCGATCAGGCAGGTCGTCTCGGTCTGGCCGTAGCCGTCGCGAATCGAGATGTTCCAGGCCTTCTTCACGCGCTCGATGATCTCGGGATTCAGCGGCTCGCCCGCGCCGACGATCTCGCGCAGCTTCACGTCGAACGACGCGAGCGGCTGCTGCACGAGCATGCGCCACACGGTCGGCGGCGCGCACAGCGTCGTCACCCGGTACTTGACGAGCGCATCGAGCACGACCTTCGGCTCGAAGCGCGCATAGTTGAACGCGAACACGCACGCCTGCGCATTCCACGGCGCGAAGAAGCAGCTCCACGCGTGCTTCGCCCAGCCCGGCGAGCTGATGTTCCAGTGGATGTCGCCCGGTTGCAGGCCGACCCAGTACATCGTCGACAGGTGCCCGACCGGATAGGTGCGGTGCGTATGCTCGACGAGCTTGGGCTTCGACGTCGTGCCCGACGTGAAGTACAGCAGCATCGGATCGTTTGCGTGCGTGACGGCATCCGGCTCGAACGCGGCGCTCGCCGCATAGCCGTCGTTCATCGCGAGCCAGCCCGCGCGCGGCGCGCCGGCGACGATTTTCTGCTCGAGGCCGAGGCCGGCCTGCTCGAACTTCGCGGTTTCGTTCTCGTCGACGATCGCGTAGGTCGCGCCGCCGATCTGCACGCGGTCGCGCACGTCGTCGGGCGACAGTTGCGTGGTGGCGGGCAGCACGATCGCGCCGAGCTTCATCGCGGCCAGCATCGCGTCCCACAGCTCGACCCGGTTCGGCAGCATCAGCAGAATCCGGTCGCCGCGCCCGACGCCGATCGAGCGCAGCCAGTTCGCGATCCGCGACGAACGCTCGGACATCTGCGCGAACGAATACGGGTCGCCCGTGCCGGTCGCCGCGTCGACGATCCACAGCGCGGGCTGGTCGTTGCCGCGCGCCATCGGGTCGAAGTAGTCGAGCGCCCAGTTGAACGCATCGAGCACCGGCCATGCGAAATCGCGATACGCGGTGTCGTAGTCGGTGCGATGGCGCAGCAGAAAGTCGCGTGCGTCCAGGAATGCCTGTACCGTCATGTGTCGTCTCCGTCCAGTCTCCATGCCCAGCGGTCAACCGGCGCAGGTGCTGCGGCACTTGCCCGGTTCCGTGTTGCACGGCGCACGGTCACGTCGTTGCGTGCCGCGTTTGCCGCGCTGCCCTCGTGCCTGTCTCGTGTGCCTGCCTGTTCGACCGTTTGTTCGACTGCGTGATGCCGGATGGGCGCACGTCGCGGCTCACAGCTGCCGCGCGATCACCATCCGCTGCACTTCGCTGGTGCCTTCGTAAATCTGCGTGATGCGCGCGTCGCGATAATGACGCTCGACTTCGTAATCGACCAGGTAGCCGTAGCCGCCGTGGATCTGGATCGCATCCGAACAGACGCGCTCGGCCATCTCGGACGCGAACAGCTTCGCCTGCGACGCTTCCGACAGGCACGGCAGCCCGGCCGTGCGCAGCTTCGCCGCGTGATGCACGAGCAGGCGCGCGGCGTTGATCTGCACGGCCATGTCGGCGAGCTTCTGCTGGATCGCCTGATGCTCGGCGATCGGCTTGCCGAACTGCACGCGCTCGCCCGCATAGCGGCGCGCCTTGTCGAACGCGGCGCGCGCGATGCCGAGCGCCTGCGCGGCGATGCCGATGCGCCCGCCTTCGAGGTTCGACAGCGCGATCTTCAGCCCTTCGCCGCGATTGCCGAGCAGGTTCTCCTCCGGAATCGCGCAGTTCTCGAACGTGATCGGGCACGTATCCGACGCGCGGATGCCCATCTTCTTCTCGGGCTTGCCGACGATGAAGCCCGGCGTGTCGGTCGGCACCAGGAATGCGGAAATGCCGCGCTTGCCGGCTTCCGGGTCCGTCATGGCAAAAACGATCGCGACACCGGCGCGCTGGCCGTTGGTCACGAACTGCTTCGCGCCGTTCAACACCCATTTGCCGTCGCGCAGTTCGGCCCGCGTGCGCAGGTTGTTCGCCTCGGAACCGGCATGCGGCTCGGTCAGGCAGAATGCGCCGATCACGCGGCCGGCCGCCATGTCGGCCAGCCAGCGATCCTTTTGCGCGGGCGTGCCGAAGCCGAGGATCGGCCCGCAGCCGACCGAGTTGTGCACGCTCATCATCGTCGCGCACGCGGCGTCGCCGGCCGCGACTTCCTCCATCGCCAGCGCATACGCCACGTAATCCGTATACGAGCCGCCCAGTTCCTGCGGCACGATCATCCCGAGCAGGCCGAGCTCGCCGAGCTGCGCGACGATCGCGTCGGGCAGGTGCGCGTCGTGGTCCCACTGCGCGGCGTTCGGCGCCAGCATCTCGGTGGCGAAAGCGCGCGCGGCGTCGCGGATCATCCGCTGGTCTTCGGTGTAAAGCTCGTCCATGGTGCTGCAGTCTCCCGCGGCCGCCGGGCGCGACCGTCCTTGCGTTTCGATGCAACAAGTGTAGGCAAGCGCGCGCGACTGTTCGATGCTCGCGTCGCTCATTTACACTGAGCGTTTTTGCCACACCGGCGACACCGATGAAGCAGGAAGACAAGGGAACCGTCGCGATCAGCCTCGTCGCGTACAGCGTCGCGCTGGCCACGCGGCGCGGCGTCGCGGCCGAGCCGCTGCTCGCGCAGGCCGGTATCGCACCGGCGCTGCTCGGGCAGCCGCGCGCACGCGTGTCCGCGCAGCAATACGGCGCGCTGTGGAACGCGATTGCGCGCACGCTCGACGACGAGTTTTTCGGGCAGGATCGCCATCCGATGCGCAGCGGCAGCTTCATCGCGATGAGCCAGGCGGCGCTGTCCGCACGCGACGGGCTGCACGCGATGGCGCGCGCGGTGAACTTCATGCACTGCGTGCTCGACGACCTGCACGCGGAGCTCGACGCGAACCCGCAGCGCGTGCGGCTGCGTTTCGTGCACCGCAACAACGGCGCGACGCCCGCGATGTTCACGTACGCGACCTATTTCATCATCGTGTACGGGCTCACCTGCTGGCTGATCGGCCGGCGCATACCGCTGCTGCACGCGAGCTTCCGCTGCGATACGCCGCCCGCCGACCACGAATACCCGTCGATGTTCTGCGACGACATGCGGTTCAACGAGCCCGATTCGTATGTCGATTTCGATCCCGAATTCGCGACGCTGCCGGTCGTGCAGAACGCGAAGACGCTGAAGACGTTTCTGCGCAACGCGCCGGCCAGCTTCATCGTCAAGTACCGCAACCCGAACGCGCTCGCGCAGCGGGTGCGCGCGGTGCTGCGCGGAATGCCGCCCGCCGCATGGCCGGGCGCGGGCGGGATGGCCGCGCGGCTGCACGTGGCCGAGGCCACGCTGCGCCGCAAGCTGCACCAGGAAGGCCACGCGTACCAGTCGATCAAGGACACGCTAAGGCGCGATCTCGCGTTCGAGGCGCTGGCCGACCCCGCCCGCACGATCGCCGACGTCGCGGCCGCGACCGGGTTCGCGGAGCCGAGCGCGTTCTACCGCGCGTTTCGCAAGTGGAGCGGGCGCAGCCCGGCCGAGTTTCGGGAAGAAGCGCTCGCGCGCGGCGGCGGCGCCGGCTGAATGCGCGATCGGCCCTGCCTCGCCTTCGCGCTTTCGGCCGAAACCGCCTAATCTTCAAGCATCGGGCCCACGCCCTTTCCGCCAGCCGGACGGCACGCGGCCGTGCGCCGCCCGGACGTCCCGATGCGCTTTCATCGTCATGCCCCGCCGCCGGCGCCTGCCGCGCCCGACGGCCGCCCCCGTCACCCGCTGTCCGCGCGGGTCGCGCGCGCCGCGCTGTTCGCGGCGCTGCTCGTCGTGAGCGCTGCACTCGCCGCGCCGCCATCGGCCGACGCGCCCGCCGCGCATCCGGTCGTCGTGATTCCCGTCAACGGCGCGATCGGCCCGGCCAGCGCCGATTTCATCGTGCGTTCGCTCGACCGCGCGGCCCGCGAGCATGCGCCGCTCGCGATCCTTCAGCTCGACACGCCCGGCGGCCTCGATACGTCGATGCGGCAGATCATCAAGGCCATCCTCGGCTCGCCGGTGCCGGTCGCCGCGTTCGTCGCGCCGGGCGGCGCGCGGGCGGCGAGCGCGGGCACCTACATCGTCTATGCGAGCCACGTCGCAGCGATGGCGCCTGGCACCAACCTCGGCGCGGCGTCGCCCGTGCAGTTCGGCAT
>NZ_JACFYV010000091.1:0-23745 GCF_016759955.1 Burkholderia sp. KCJ3K979 | reverse complement strand
ACGAAGATCAGGTCGGCCTGCGCGCACAGCGCGGCCGTCACCGGCCGGGCCGCATGCGCGTCGAGGTTCAGCCCGCGCGCGGCGGCCATCTCGCGGGCCAGCGGGTCGGCCGGCCGGCCGTTCGGCGGCGCGAGGCCGGCCGAGCCGGTCCGCGCATGCGGCAGCTTCGCCGCGAGCAGCGCGGCCGCGAGCGGGCTGCGGCACACGTTGCCTTCGCAGACGGCGAGCAGGAAGGGGGGCGGGGTCGGCCTCATTTCGTGGCGATCCCGGCGGCGACGCCCGTGTTCACGCTGGGCAGCAACAGGCTCAGCACGCGGCTGATGCGGACGAGCCCGTTGCCGTCGACGTAGACGATGTCCTTCGGCTCCAGCTCGAACTGGTTCGCGAGCACCATCGCGACGGGCGAGCGCGCGTCGAGATGGAATACCGTCGGCGTGCGGCCCTGCGCGCCGCGAATCACGAACATCTGCGCGGCGTCGGCGGTATTGGAATTGATGCTGCCGGCCTGCAGCAGCGCGTCGCTCAACGTGAGACGGCCGTCGCGCTTCGGCAGCGCGAGCATCGGCCGGTTGACCTCGCCCATCACGTACACGCCGTTGCTGTCTCGCGCGCCGACGCGCAGCAGGTCGCCGCCGCGCAGCACGATGCGCGACGGGTCGCGGTGGCGCTCGATCAGGCGCGCCAGGTCGATGCGCACGGGCGTGCCGTCGCGCACGATCGTCACGTCGCTCTGGTCGGCGCCGGGCGTGAAGCCGCCGGCGCGCGCGATCGCATCGGCGAGCGTCATCGGCACGTCGTTGACGGGCAGCGCGCCCGGCGTGTGGACTTCGCCGTCGACGTACACCTGCTGCGAACGGAACGATGCCACGCGCAACGTGACCTGCGGGTCTCGGTAGATCTTGCCGAGCGCCTGCTTCACGCGCGCCTGCGCGTCGGCGGCGGTCAGGCCGGCGACCTTCAGCGCGCCGGCATACGGGAACGTCAGGTTGCCGCGGTCGTCGACGACGAAGCCGGCAACCGGGTCGGCCGCGCGCGGCGGCGTCTGCGGTGCGCCGCCTTGGGCCGCCGCGAGTTCCGGGTGATCCCACACGGTGATCTGCAGCACGTCGCCCGGGCCGATCCGGTAGGCCGACGACGCGCGCGATGCGGCCGGCGTGTCGAACGCCGCCGCGGCCGCATCCCGGGCCGCGCGTTGGCGCGCGATCAGCGACGGATCGATGTCGACGATCGGCGGCGTGGCGACGGCATCCCCGCCCGCGAGCGGCGCGCGAACCGGCGTGCCGGCCGTGGTCGACGCGGCCGCGGCGCGTGCTTCGGCCACGCGCGAGTCGACCGCGGCCGGCGCGGGCGCGCCGTCATCCGGCGCGTCGGCGAGCCAGCCGAGATACGACGTGTTCATCTTCATGCCGGGCGCGAACGCGCATCCTGACAGCGCTACGCACGCCGTCAGGACGAGCGCGAGCGCACCGTGGCGGCGCGCGGCCGCCGATGCGATCGAGGGTGTCACGAGTTCCTTCCAGTTGCGCCGCGCGCCGGAGACGGCGGCGCGGGAGCGGGCTGCCGAAGCAGGGGCCGCCGGGTCAATCGAAGCAGCCGCGGCGGCGATGCCGCGGCGCCGAACGGCATGCGCCGTTCAGTACGCGTTGGGATGCACGATCCCTTTCAGCACCGTCGCGCCGATGATTCGCAGGTCGAGCGCGAACGACCAGTTGCGCAGGTAGTACAGGTCGTACTCGACGCGCGACTGCATGCTTTCGAGCTGTTCGGTCGCGCCGCGCAGCCCGTTGACCTGCGCCCAGCCGGTGATGCCCGGCTTGATCCGGTAGCGGTGGATGTAGCCGTCGACGAGCGTGCGGTACTGCGCGTCGTGTTCCACCGCGTGCGGACGCGGACCGACCACCGACATGTCGCCGAACAGCACGTTGATGAATTGCGGCAGTTCGTCGAGGCTCGTGCGGCGCAGGAACGCACCGACCTTCGTCACGCGCGGGTCGTTGCGGGTCGCCTGCTCGACCTTGCCCGGCTGTTCGACATGCACGCGCATCGTGCGGAACTTGTAGATGTCGAACGTGCGGCCGTCGCCGCCGCGCCGTTTCTGCGTAAACATCACCGGGCCCGGCGAACTCAGCTTGATCGCCACGGCGATGACGAGCAGCAGCGGCATCAGCAGGATCAACACGGCAGCCGCGAACACGCGATCGAAGACGGCCTTCACGCACAGCGCACCGCGCGACAGCGGCGGCGCGGCGAGCGAGATCGCCGGCTCGCCGAGGATTTCGTCGACCTGGCTGCCGAACAGCGCGTGCCGGCTCACGTCGGGCATCAGGCGCAGCTCGACGAAGTCGCTGCGGAATTCGTCGATCACGCGCGTGATCGCGGCGTCTTCCGCGAGCGGCAGCGCGATCCACACTTCGTCCGCGCGCTGGCGGCGCGCACACGCGGCGAACGAGGCGAGATCGGTCGTGACGAGCGCGTCGCCGGCGAGCGTCGTCGCGCGGCCGGCCGTGCAATACGCGCTGACGAGCCGGTAGCGCGTATCGCCGGCCGCATCGAGCGACGCGACGATCCGCGCGAGGCGCTCGCTGCTGCCGACGACCGCGATGCGGGCGGGTGTCGCCGGCACGCGCAGGCTGCGCCGGCGCGCGATGCTCAGTGCGACCCGGAATACGACCAGTACGATCCCGACCTCGATCGTCCAGTCGAAGAACCACGTCAGCATCATCACGGTCGCGGTGGTCAGCGCGATCATCTTCAGGAACACGAAACCCTGCACGACGAGCCACAGCGCGAGCGTGCGGACCGCATAGCGCGTCGCGGGGCGCGGCCGGCCATCGAGGCCGATGCCCGCCAGGCGCAGCAGGAACGCCGCGAGCAGCGCGCTCACGCCGATCAGCAGCCATTCGATCGCGAGCGCGTCGAGATTCCACAGCGAACCGTGGTGCGTGAGTACCGCGATCGCGACGATCGCCGCGACATCGACCATGCAGACGACGATCTCGCTGCGCGGCCCGTGCTTCTTGTTCATTTCATCCGCCATCCTTGCCGTCGCGCACCGTCCGGAATGGCGGCGCGTCCGCGTTCGTGCAACGCTCCGCAGAGCGAGGTGCTGCCCGGCGCGTTGCACGGTGCGTTCGGGCAGTACGGCGAGTCTAGGAGCGATGACGGGGCGAGACCATCGGACTGCGGGCGATCAGAAAGGGCACTTCGATCGGACTGCGCTTCAACGGGTTAGGACTCGTGCCCGATGGCGTCAGGGATTGTCAAACCCCCTGTGGACAGGCGACCAGCACACGCTGTCGGCGCGCTGTGGCGATGGCGCCGACGACGGCGGCTCGCGATGCGGCGTCGTCATGCCGCCACCGCGTGCGCGGCCAGCAGCGGCGCGAGCGACCGGGCCTGCGGATGGCGGCCGATCGTCGCCAGCGCGTCGGCTTCGAGCCGGCGGCGTTGCGCGGGATCGCGGACGAGTTCGACGCACGCCTCCACCA
This sequence comes from Burkholderia sp. KCJ3K979, assembly GCF_016759955.1. Lineage (NCBI taxonomy): Bacteria > Pseudomonadati > Pseudomonadota > Betaproteobacteria > Burkholderiales > Burkholderiaceae > Burkholderia > Burkholderia sp. KCJ3K979. Next base: position 20,257 of record NZ_JACFYV010000091.1, on the reverse strand, counting down.
GCGCGTCGTACGGCGCCGCACGGAAGCCGTTGGCGTAATCGGGATCGACCGACGTCGTAGGCGACACCTCGCCGACGATCGCCTTGCCGTTCGTCATCAGATAGAACGCGCGTACCACCTCGAAAATATGCGACGCGTAGTGATGCAGGTTCAGCACGACCTTCGCACGCGCGATGAAGGCGTCGCGCTCGGCGCCGTAGAGGCCGCCGCTGACGATCCCGACGTTCAGCCCGCGCGCCTGCAGCGCATCGAGGATCGCCGCGCGGCGCGGGCCGATCGTGCCGTAGAACAGCACGTCGATGTCCTGTTCGACGTCATCCGGAATGCGACGCAGCTTCGGATGGAAGCCGAGCTTCAGGTAGCGCGCGTGCCCGATGCCGAGGCCGTGCAGCTTCGCGAGGTTGCGCTCGCTGTAGTCCCAGGTTTCGTATCGCGACGCCCAGCGGTAGATGGCCTCGTTCCACGGCTGTTCGTCGACGTGCAGCTGCTCGGTGTTGACGACGATCGTGTCGGCCGGCACGTGCTCGGTCGCGCGTGGATCGGCGAGATGGCAGCCGATCAGGATGTTCCGCGCATCCGGCATCATGTTGTTCTCGTTGACGTGCACGACGTGGCCGAGATCGCCGAGCCCGTACGCGATCGCCTCGGCGAGTTCCGTGAAGGCGCCCGAATGCGCGTAGCCCGGCGGGCGGACGATGCAGAGGTTGTAATCCATGACGAATCTCCTGTCGGCGTGGCGACCGTCAGCCGGCCAGCCGACGAAGATCGGCGGCGACCGCGTCCATGACCGGCTGCCAGTCGGCGAACGTCGTCTGCCGATACAGCGATGCGCTCGGGTAGAACGGGCTGTCGCGGCGGTCGTGCTGCCAGACCCAGTGCGGGTTCGCATCGAGCAGCACCCACGTGCGCCGGCCGAGCGCGCCGCTCAGGTGCGCGGCCGACGTGCAGACGGTGATCACGAGATCGAGTGCGCCGATGAAGGCGGCGGTATCGTCGACCGTGCGCCATTCGCGCGTGCAGTCGTTCACGACGAAACCCGCTGCGCGGGCGGCTTCGATGTCGTGCTGCGCGCCCGGTTGCAGCGAGTAGAACGCGACGTCCTGCTGCAGAGGGTCGAACGCGTCGGCATAACGTTCGAGCCCCACGCGGCGAAAGCGGTTGCGCTGGTGCGACAGACTGCCCGTCCACGCGAGGCCGACCTTCAGCCGCTTTTCGCCCGCGAGCGCCGCGCGCCACGCGTCGACGGCTGCCGCGTCGGCGTGGAGGTACGGCGCCGTCGCGGCGAGCGCGTCGCCGTCGAGGCCGAGCATCCCGGGGATGCTCATCAGCGGCAGCTCGACGTCGAACGCGGGCAGATCCTCGATGCGCGTGCTGGTGTCGAACACGTCGACATGCGTTGCCAGGCTGCGCCCGAACAGGTCGCCCATCACCGGAAACGTGTTCCACACGATCCGGCCGCCTTCGCGATGCACGCGTTCCGCGAGCAGCGGCACGTAGCGGCAGAACTGCAGTGCGTCGCCGAGGCCCTGTTCGCCCCACACGAGCAGTGTCTTGCCCTTCAGCGATTCGCCGCGCCAGCGCGGCCCGGGAAACACCGGCAGATTGCCGCGCAGTTCGGCCGAGCCTTTCCAGCGCGCTTCGTAATGGGGCCAGCCCGACGCGAAATCGCCGCGCGCGAGCTGGAGCAGCGACAGATTGTGGCGATACGTCGGGTTGTGCGGCGCGAGTTCGACCGCGCGTTGCGCATGCGTTTCGGCCTGGCCCCACCATTGCGCTTCCTTCATCGCCGTCGCCGCGTTGTTCACGGCCAGCGCGCTGTCGGGCGCCAGCGCGACCGCACGGGTGGCCGCGCGCAATGCGCCGTCGAGATCGAAGCGGTCGATGCGCGTGACCACCGCATTGGTCCACGCGCGTGCGTCGTCGGGATCGTCGTCGAGCGCACCTTCGATGAGCGCGAATTCCAGATCGGGATCGCCTTCCGTCAACCGGATCGCGAGCGCGAGATTGTTCTTCAGCGACGGCCACGCGGGCGCGAGCTCGAGCGTGCGGCGATAGGGCGCGATCGCCTCCGCGTGGCGTCCCGCCATCTGCATCGCATAGCCGCAGTTGAATGCCGCTGCCGGCGACGCCGGACGCAGTTTCCAATGGGCGGCGGCCAGTTGGGCGGCGGATTCGACTTCGCCGCGCTCGATCAGCGTTGGTGTGGCGGTGGAGACGGCGTCGTCATCGACATCGACATCGACATCGACATCGACCGAGGCGGCATCGGCCTGCGTGGCGAGCATCGTGTCGTCGGTGTCGGCGGGCGTGGGCGTGTCGTGAGGCGAGATCTGCATGTCGGGGCTCCGGAGGGCCGGCCGCGTTCGAGGCAGCGGCCGGTGGCGGGGTTCGTCGTGAGGGCGCCAGCGGCTTGCACGCATGGGCACAAGCAGCATGGCGCCGGCTTGACGTCCACTTTATGGATCCGCACCCGGCAACTGAATAAGACTAGTCCGAATCGATGAGGCTCCGCGATGCATCCCCCGGTAACGAACGCGCCGTTCAGTCACGTTTGTAGTCCCAGTCCTATTTTTGGGTTCGCCGCTCGCCAATAAGACTCGTCTGATAGAGATCGCGTGCAGCGATCTTTGTAATACGCAGTATTCCGGCCGACGTCGTTCGGCAACTATCAGACAGGGAGTACTGACGATGAGCGCAGCAGATTTTCTGGTGAAAGGCACCGTGATCGGGATGGTCGCGAGCGCGGCCACGGTCGGGATGGTCCACGTGGCGGTCGAGTTCGGCACGCGCTGGTCGTCGAGCGGCATGGTCGTGACGATGGCGACCGCGTTGCTGATGGCGATGCTGCTGCTCGTGCCGCCGCTCGTGACCGCATGGCGCAACCGCAACGATGTGGTCGATCCGTTCTACGAGCCGGCGGCGTTGAAGCCGATGTTGCAGGGACGGACGATCGGCATCGTCGTCGGCATCGTGTTCGGCATTTCGATCGTGACGGGGTGGTGACGATGTCGACACCCGTTACCGATCTTCGCGACGCAACCATCGCACCTGTACGCGCTTGCGCCTTCGATGTGCCGTCCGTCGGCAAGACGCTTCGCGTGATCTCGCTGCAAGGCGAGCGTGGCCGCCGCGACGCGTTTCGTGCGAACAATCCGACGCTCGCATTCGAATTCGTCGACGCGATCGACGGCCGTGCGCTGTCGGACGACGATATCGCACGAAGCGGCCTGTTCGCGCCGGCGTTGCCGTACACGCGCGGCGCGATCGGCATCGCGATGACCACGCATCGCCTGTGGACCGACATCGCCGCAGGCAGCGAACTCGTGACGATCGTCGAGGACGACGCGATCTTCCGCCCGGACTTCGACGAAACGGCGATGCAGTTCCTCGCCGCGCATGCCGGCCGTTACGACTTCGTCGCATGGGGCTACAACTTCGATTCGATCCTGCGCGGCGCGATCTTCAACAGCCGCACGCCGGTGACGATGCGCTTCGACGAAGCGGCGCTCGCGCACGCCGTCGACGATTTCCGCACCGACCGCGGGCCCGTGCTCGTGATGGACCTGCTCGAGTTCTACGGGATCTGCGCGTACACGATCTCGCCGGCTGGTGCGCGCTTCCTGCTCGATCATTGTTTTCCGCTGCGACCGGAGACGCTGTTCTCCCACGGGCTCGGCCGCACGCTGCCGAACTACGGGATCGACGTTGCGATGAACAAGTTCTATGGCGCGATGCGCAGCGTCGCTGCATTTCCGCCGCTCGCCGTGACGATGAACGCGCGCGAGACGTCGACGATTCAACGGTGACGTCGTGCGGAATAGGACCAGGCTGATTGTGCGGATGCCGTATGCGCTTCGACAATGCGTAGGTCGGGCAGCTGCATGGTACGCGCCCGATACCTCGTATCCGAAGCCACGCTTCGTTGGACGCGCTGCCCGTTCGCCGGGCAGCGCATTTTTCTCCGCGCGAGGCCGGCGCGAGCGACGTTGCCGGCGCGGCCCGGTCAGGATGGCGAGAGGTGAATGCCTTGCGGCGACCGGTGGGCTCGGTCGCATCTGCACCGTTCGGGTCGCAGGTTGGGAGAACGCTGCCACATGCGAGCGCAGGGCATTCATCTCTGTCGTTCCCTCCGTCGGTCACCTGTGCCTCGCAGACGGCGGTGACTCTGCTCGGCAACGCGCGGCCGGCTCGACCGGCTCGCGCTTCAGGTCTGGTCGTGACGCGATCGCGCGCGCGGCCTGTCAGACACCGACCCGGTCGGTTGTCCGCGGTGAAGCTGCCGCACCTCCACACGGCCGCCATCGCGTGCGGCACCTCCCTCCATCGATGAAGGAATCGTCATGAAGAAGCATCACATTTCCATTGTTTCCACCCTGATCGCACTCGCGTGCGCCTGCGGCGCCCCTGTCGCACGCGCCGCAGGCACGAAAACCGAAACGCCGCTGCCGCCGGGCGTCGAAGCGGTCGTCAACGACACGCCCATCGCGCGCAGCGACGTGGACGTCCTGATCCATCAATGGGGTCAGGCGGATACGCCGGGGCTGCGCGAACAAGCCAGGCGCGAGCTGATCGCCCAGCACCTGGTCGAGCAGGCAGCGGAAAAGGCCAACTACGGTAGCCGCCCCGAAGTGAATCGCGTCGTGATGCGGGCGCGCACGGTCGCGGCGACGGATCTCTACCTGCGCGACAACCTGCGCCCGCAAGCTGTGACCGACGCGCAGGTGAAGGCGCGTTACGACGACGTCGTCGCGAATGCCGCGCAGTTCGAATATCGCGCGGACGTGATCGCCGTGGCCGATCCGGCCGAAGTGAACGCGCTGGTCGCGGAGCTGAAGCAGGGCGCGGCGTTCGACGCGGTCGCGAAGAAGTACAACACGACGCCGAACGGCGGCGTCGCGCAGTGGGTCGAGTTGCGCACGCCGGTGGCCGAGGGGAAGACGGGCGGTTTGCCGTTGCCGCTCGCGCAGGCGATCACGTCGCTGCAGCCGGGCGCCGTCGCGGGCCCGATCCGGGTCGGCAACGCGTTCGCGATCGTGAAACTCGACGAGAAGCGTGCGACGGTCGTGCCGACCTTCGAGGCGGCGAAGAACGTGCTGCGTCAGCAGCTGGAAGCGCAGGCGCAGCAGCGCGCGATGACGGCGCTGGTCGACAAGCTGGCCGGGCAGGCGACGATCCAGCAGTAAGTGGGTGTACCAGGAAGACGGTGGATCGGGTGATTCGCCGGGGTAGCCGCTACCGTGAACCACGGTGGCGGCTTTTTTCTTTTGTGTCGAGCACGTATGGCCGCTATTATTTGAACTTCATTCGCGCAGCATTGCGGGTGTTGTCCGCAGGTAATCGAAGGAGGCAATCAACGATGACAGATTCTTGCGCAAACGAAGATCGGTATGTTCCGGTGCCGCATACCGTGGCCGACACGGCGCGCCTGCTTGCCGATCCGGCCATCAAGGCGGCATACGATGAGATGGCGGATGAGTTCGCTGCACTCCGCGCACGACTCGAACAGAATCAGCCTGGTCCGATTGGTTGTAACGGTTGTTCACGTTAAATTGAACGAGTGTGGCGCCGCAGCCGCTTCGGCGGCGGCCGTTGGGCCCGGCCGTCGTCATGCTATGCAATTCGATAGCACCTACTCCTAACGCTGCCTCATGCGAGCGCCGAGGCGCTTCCGGCCGCCACACATTTCTTTAAGCCTGCGTCGCAGCCCGTCAGACCGAAACCGTAATCCCCGCCGGCCCGAATTCCCCCGCCGGCTTCACCACGATCTCCACATGCTGGCCGAACGACGCCAGCGTCAGCATCAGTTGATCCAGCGTTACATTCCGGAGCCGCTCGCGCTGCTCGGGCGTGACCACCGGCCGTGCCATTTCGGCGAGCGCCGCCGCCTCTTCCTCGGTCAGGCCGCGCGACGCCATCAATGCGTTGAGCTTCAGTACGAGCACGGATTTGGCCGCCAGTTCGCCGACGTCGTAATAGTCGAAATCGTCCGGCACGTTGTCGGGGTGTTGATTCGATGCGTCGTAGTTCATTACGCCTCCTCCGCCATCACCGACGGTTGCCGCTGTTGCCCGGTGCCGCAATCGACATCGGGAGATCCATCCTTTCCGATAGGGCTCGGGTCCGCCTCATCGATCGGCGTGATCACCAGCCGCTTGTGCGACACCTCGATATGCAGACGCTGTTCGGGATCGAAACCCGCCGCCTCGATCCATCGGCCGGACAGTTTCATCCACAGATGCACGACAGGCGGCGCCATGTCGGCGAGCCTGATATGCGGAACGATACGGCGGGATTGTAGAGACGAACGAGGGGAGACAAAACGATCGCGGAAATACGTCGGTGCGTTATGATTCGCGCCAGCCATGGTCAACTCCTATGTTGAGTTGGTTGTGGTCAGCGGCCCGCAGGTGCTGTTTCACCTGCGGGCCGCGCTCGTTTACGCAGCGGATTTCGAGTACCGCTCCGTCACATGCATCGCATGTCGAAGCGGCCTGAGAATCCTGGCGAAAACGTGCAACCACTGTAGCCGAGAACATCCGGTGTCATGGATCGGTCACGTACGAATTTATCGATGTTGGCCATCCGGCCTATGCATCGACGCTTGCTGCATAACGAATCCGGCGCGATCGCGTCGGCTGACTGCGTCGTCGATTCATTACCGATGTGTCAGAAATCGTTTCAATCGACGATTCGATCAGCCCGCCGCACGCCGCATCAGGATCTCGTTCGCGCTCTGTCGATAGCGCTCGAACTCCCGCGCGAACGCCGCCGCATCCCCGGCCAGCGCCAGCGCTTCCATCGACGCGCAGAGCCCTGAAATCTCCCGCTCGCCGATCATCGCGAACGCACCGCGCATGCTGTGAATCTCCGAACGCGCAACCTTCAGGTCGCCATCCTGCAACGCCCGCGCAATGGTCGCGCTCGAACGTCGCGTCGCATCGACGAGCACCGTGTGCAGGTCTTTCGGCAACGGGCCGGGCGCGCGCGCGGGTACGGGCGGATACGTCGGCCGCCGCCACGTCCCCGCGTACTTCGCGATCGCCTGCTCGAGCGATTTCAGCGACGTCGGCTTCGTGACGATTTCGTCGATACCCGCTTCCCACGCCAGCCGCAACTCGTCCGGTTCGGCATGCGCGGTGACCGCCAGGATCGGCTGCACGCGGCCGCGCTCGCGCAGCACGCGGGCGAACGCATAGCCATCGAGGCCCGGCATGTTCAGGTCGGTGAGCACGACCGCATAGTCGTGGCGGTCCACCAGATCGAGCGCGTCGGCGACGTTCGACGCGATATCGGCCTGATAGCCGAGTACGTCCAACTGATCGTGGACGAGCGAACGGTTGACGGGATTGTCGTCGACGAACAGCACGCGCACGTCCGGCGCGTCGTCGCTCGAAAGCTCCTGGGCGGCGCCCGGCTGGCGGTCGAGCGGCAGCGGCAACGTGACGACGAACGTCGAACCCACGCCCGGCACGCTGTTCGCGTCGATGCGCCCGCCCATCGATTCCGCGAGCTTGTAGCTCAGCGCGAGGCCGATGCCGGTGCCGCCGAAGCGGCGCGCGATCGATTCGTCGGCTTGCGCGAACGGCTCGAACACGTGCGCCAGCTGATCGGCCGTCATGCCGATGCCCGAATCGCTGACGCGGATCGTCACGGGCGTCGCGTCGCCCGACGGCGCCGACACCGACAACGCCACCGCGCCGCGGTCGGTGAACTTGATCGCGTTGCTGACGAGGTTGACGACGATCTGCCGCACGCGCATCGGGTCGCCGAGATATGTATGCGTGACCGCCGGATCGACGTCGATGCGCAGCGCGATGCCCTTCGCGCCGGCCACCGGCTCGAACAGGTCCGCGACGTCGCGCATCAGCTCGTCGATCCGGAAGCCGGTCGCTTCGAGCGTCATCCGGTCGGCTTCGATCTTCGTCATGTCGAGCACGTTGTTCAGCATGTCGAGCAGCATCCGCGCGGCCGACGTGACCGCATGCAGGCGTGGTTTCTGCCGGCTCGGGTCCGGCGCCTTGTCGAGCAGTTCGAGATTGCCGAGCATCGCGTTCAACGGCGTGCGGATCTCGTGGCTGATCGTCGCGAGGAACGTCGACTTCGCGCGGTTCGCGCTGTCCAGCGCGCGTTCGGCGTCGGCGCGCGTCGTGATGTCGGAGAAGCTGCACAGCAGCGCATCCTTGCCCTTGTAGCGTACGCGTACGAAATTGACGAGCAGGTCGCGCGCGCGGCCGTCGCCGAGCGTCAGCGGCAGTTCGACGTCGAGCTGGACGGGCGATGCGTCCGCGTGTTCGCGGTAGCGCGCCAGCAGCCGCTCGTGCAGCGGCGGATCGCCGGCCTCGCGTTCGTACAGTTCGAGCATCCGGTTGCGCAGCAGCACCTGTCGCGTGTCGGGCGATACGAGGCCGATGCCGAACGGCGCGGTCGCGACGATCGTGCGGCTCATCCGCTCGCTTTCGAACACGCGGCGCGAGCGGCGGAACAGCGGCGCGAACACCCGCAGGTCGAACGCGATCACGAGCGTCCACAGCACGATGAGGATCGTCGCGGTCGTACCGAACTCGCGCAGCATCGTCGACCAGATCGCAAAGGCGATCGTGCGCCACGAGTACGCATAGACGATCGCGTAGCCGGTGTCGGAAATCCGATCGCTGATCGTGAACACGCCGTGACGGTAGCTTTCGTCGAAATGCGCGAGACCGCGCCGCCACGTGCCTTCGGCCAGCGCGTGCTTCATCAGCGCGGCGCCGTCCTCCGCGTCGCCAGTGCGGTCGACATCGAGCAGCACGCGGCCGTTTTCGTCGATCAGCATCGCGACCGCATCGGCCGGCGCGTGCTTCATGCGATCGGCGATCACGTCGACGTCGAAGTCGCTCACGAAGGTCATGAAATGTTGCTGACCGTCGAAGGCGGGTTCGACGAGACGGAAGACCGTCTTGCCGGTCAGCGGGTCGATCGCCGGCGCCTGCCACGCGATCCGGCGCGACAGGCGCCAGTAGCGCGCGACGGCCGGATCGGACCAGTCGGCCACGTCGAATGCGAGGTGCTGGATCAACGCATGCGTGTCACGCACGCCGATGCGTGCGAGCAGGTCGGGATACGGCATCGACGGCGGCGGCGTGATCGCGATCACGTTGCGGTCGGGGCTGTACGCGTAGCCGCGCACCGCGCGGCCGGTCTGCCGCTCGGCCGCCGCGACCGAAATCGTCTGCCGCTCCATCAACTGCACGTAGCGATCGGTTTCGCGGTCGGCGAGCGCCTTCGGCGACGCGGCCACGAAGATTTCGCTCACGCCGGGCATCGGCGCGAGCAGCACGTGCCCGTCCTTTCTCAGTGCATCGGAGGCTTCGCGCGCATGTGGCGGATGGCCGTTCCACAGCAGCTCGGCGTTGATCACCGCGCGGCGCATCGATGCCTGTTTCGCATCCATTTCCAGTTGCACGAGCGCCTTGTGCGTCGCGAACAGGTCGCGGCGCTCGGCGATGTAGTCGCGCACCGAGCCGACGAGCAGGATGCCGGCCGCGATCAGGATCACGAGCGACAGCACGACCGCGCCGCCGTACAGCGTGAAGCGCTGATACCGGTTCAGCAGGCTCAGGTCGTGCGCATCGTCGTCGATCGACGCGAACGGCGCGCTGGCGTCCGTGTAGGACGCGAAGAGATGGCGGATGGGCATGAGACGAAGACCGGTGAATCAATGCGCAAATCGGGAGACGCGTCGCGGCGATGCCGGAACGCGGACGATATCCGCGAGCCGCACGACGGCGGCGCGATGCGCGGCCGGCTCGGGGAACGGGAAAATTATCGGGATAGCGGGCGGGTCTGTATGTAGGGCAGTCCGAAACACTCGCGCGCGATGGATAGGACCAGTCCTATTCAGGCAATCGGCGGCGCGGTGCGTATATAAGGCTTGCCGCGCGCTCGTGTCAAACGGAATCGTTCAGGAGAACGGCTGGTCGTGACGTGTCTGGCACGGCCGATTGTCAAGCAACGTCATGTTAGGACTGGGCCTACGAAATAAGTCGCCGCACGTCCAGCCGTCTGATTATCGAAATGACAGGCGATCAATACATTGGCATCTGTGGACGAGGAGCGTCCTTCTCCCTTTTTCTCTACAGAGGCAATCAGCATGAACAAGAGTTATCGCACCGTCTGGAACGCGACGACGGGTACATGGACGGCGGCAGCCGAAACGGCGCGGATGCGCACGAAATCGAAGTCGAATACCGCGATGCGGTCGTCGGTCACGGCGGCGGTCGCGGTGATGGCCGGCGTGGGCGGCGGTGCGATGTCGGCCGATGCGAATGCGCAGGCGACGGGAGGTGGACTCAATCTGTGCTCGACCACGACCGCTGCGAACGGCGTGAGGTACGGGCAAACCTTTGGTGCGCTGTCGAACACGACTGCTGCGAACTGTGCGCCAATTAATACCAGTCTGGCTGCGTACCAAGGGCATGCGCCTGCTTTTATCCTCGCTAACAATGCCGGCACGAACGGAAGTGGCGCTGGCGGCTCGGCCCCTACGGCGTCCGTGATGGGGGGGACTGATGGACATCTGGTCGTGTACGGCGCGAACGGCGTGCACATCAGCGGGCCCGCCGATTTCAACAACAACGTCAACATGACGAACCACCGCATCACGGGTCTGGCCGCAGGGACGGCCGGGACGGATGCCGTTAACCTCAATCAACTGAATTCGGCGATCGCAGCGGCCGCAGGGACGGCGAACCCGTACGTCGTGACCAATACGGGTACGTATGCGGCCGCGACGGCGGCGCGCGCAGGCGGCAGCGCGACGGCAATCGGGGCGAACGCGAATGCCGGCGGTACGTCGGCCGTGGCGCTCGGCGGGAATACCGTTGCAACCGGCCAGAATGCCGTCGCGCTCGGCACGCTCGCGAACGCGACGGGCAGTGAGACCGTCGCGGTCGGCGTGAGCGCACGTGCGACGGGGAACAATTCGACGGCGATGGGCCGGGGCGCGGCGGCGGTGTCGTCCAATGCGACTTCCGTCGGCTATAGCACCTATGCGGGCGCCGACGGTGCTACGGCACTCGGTACGACGGCGAGCGCCGTGGGCGCGAACGCCATCGCGGTCGGTCGCGGCGCGAGCACCAGCGGAACTTACGGATCCGCGATCGGCTATTCCGCCAATGCAACCACGAACGCCGTTGCGATCGGTGTGCTCGCGAATGCGACGTCGGCGTCGAGCGTTGCATTGGGCGAGCGCGCGAGCGCAACGGGCGCGACTGCGACCGCACTCGGTCGCGGGGCGCTGGCCAGCGGGACGAATTCGGTCGCGCTCGGCGCGAACTCGGTTGGCGATCGCAACAATGCGGTGTCGGTCGGGTCGACGTCGCAGCAACGGCAGATCGTCAACGTGGCCGCCGGTACGCAGAATACGGACGCCGTGAACCTCGGCCAGATGAATACGGCGCTGTCGACTAAGGTCGACAACACGTACATCAAGATCGATACGCGTAACGGCACGGCCGCCGCGCAAGCAGGATCGGGCTCCGTTGCCATCGGCACGAATACGAGCGCGTCCGGATCGTACGCGACGGCGTTCGGCAATAGTGCACGGGCCAACGGGGACAACAGCACGGCGCTCGGCTTCCAGGCAAGCAGTGCGGGCGGCGCCGCCGTCGCGGTCGGCAATGGTGCGAACGCAAGCGGCTCGCATGGCGTTGCACTGGGTGTCAACGCTGTGGCGTCCCATACCGATTCGGTGGCGCTTGGTGCCCTGTCGGCGACGGACCGCAACAACAGCGTATCGGTCGGCTCGTCGACGCTGCGTCGGCAGATCACCAACGTGGCCGCCGGCACGCAAGAAACCGACGCCGTGAACGTCGGCCAATTGAATGCCGCGATCGCGGCAGGTTCGAACCCGTATGTAGCGGTGCGTGGCTCGACCGCGGCGCGCGCTTCCGGCAGCCAGTCGATTGCGATCGGCGACGGTGCGATTGCGAATGCCACGGACATCAACGGTGGTCAGACGAACATCGCCATCGGTGCCAAGGCGTACACGTCGGGCGGGTTCGGGCAACTGGCGATCGGCGAGGGTGCATCCACGACGAACACCAATGCCGGCGGGGCGATTGCGATCGGTCGCGGGGCCAAAACCACGCAACGCGGCGTGGCGCTCGGCGATGGCGCATCGGTGACGGCTCAATACGGTGTCGCGTTGGGTGACACGTCGGTCGCCGATCGAGTAAATAGCGTGTCAGTGGGTTCGGCGACGCTGCAACGGCAGATCACGAACGTGGCTGCCGGCACGCAAGACACGGACGCAGTGAACGTGGGCCAGCTGAAGGGCTCGGGCCTGATCGGCGACGACGGCAAGTCGATTGCCGCGGTGACGTACGACCGTAACGCGGACGGCACGCCGAACTACGGCACGGTGACGCTGGGCAACGGCGCGGGTCCGACGCAGATCAAGAACGTCGCGGACGCGACGGACGACCACGACGCACTGAACCTCGGCCAGCTGAAGGACGCGGGCCTGGTGGGTGACGACGGCAAGGGCAACCTGACGTCGATGGCGGTGACGTACGACGGCGCCGCACGCGACAAGGTGACGCTGGCCGGTGCGGACGGCACGACGCTGTCGAACGTGAAGGCGGGCGTGGCGAACATGGACGCGGTGAACGTAGGCCAGTTGAAGGATTCGGGCCTGATCGGCGACGACGGCAAGTCGATCGCCGCGGTGACGTACGACCGTAACGCGGATGGCACGCCGAACTACGGAACGGTGACGCTGGGTAACGGCGCAGGCCCGACGCAGATCAAGAACGTCGCGGATGCGACGGACGATCACGATGCACTGAACCTCGGCCAGTTGAAGGATGCAGGCCTGGTGGGCGACGACGGCGCGGGCAACCTGACGTCGATGGCGGTGACGTACGACGGCGCGGCGCGTGACAAGGTGACGCTGGCCGGCGCGGACGGCACGACGCTGTCGAACGTGAAGGCCGGTGTGGCGAACATGGACGCGGTGAACGTGGGCCAGCTGAAGGACTCGGGCCTGATCGGCGACGACGGCAAGTCGATCGCCGCGGTCACGTATGACCGTAACGCGGACGGTACGCCGAACATGGGTTCGGTGACGCTGGGCGGCGCGGGTGCAACGACGCCGGTGGCGCTGAAGAACGTCGCGGACGCGAAGGACGACCACGATGCACTGAACCTCGGCCAGTTGAAGGACGCGGGCCTGGTGGGCGACGACGGCAAGGGCAACCTGACGTCGATGGCGGTCACGTACGACGGCGCGGCACGCGACAAGGTGACGCTGGCCGGCACGGACGGCACGACGCTGTCGAACGTGAAGGCGGGCGTCGCGAACATGGACGCGGTGAACGTAGGCCAGCTGAAGGACGCGGGCCTGGTGGGCGACGACGGCAAGGGCAACCTGACGTCGCTGGCAGTGACGTACGACGGTGCGGCGAAGGACAGCATCACGCTGGGCGGCGTTGGCGCGACCACGCCGGTGGCGATCCACAACGTCAAGGATGGCGAACTGTCGGCGACGAGCAAGGATGCCGTGAACGGTTCGCAGCTGTTCGCAACGAACCAGAACCTGAGCGACCTGAAGGATTCGCTGAAGGATGGCGGCGTGATCGACCCGGTCACGGGCGAATCGCTGGCCGTGGTCTACGACGGCGCGACGAAGGACAAGGTGACGCTGGCCGGCGCGGACGGCACGACGCTGTCGAACGTGAAGGCCGGCGTGGCGAACATGGACGCGGTGAACGTAGGCCAGCTGAAGGATTCGGGCCTGATCGGCGACGACGGCAAGTCGATCGCCGCGGTGACGTACGACCGTAACGCGGACGGTACGCCGAACTACGGCACGGTGACGCTGGGCAACGGCGCAGGCCCGACGCAGGTCAAGAACGTCGCGACGGGCGTCGACGACCTGGACGCAGTCAACGTCAAGCAACTGAACACGGGCCTGTCCGACCTCCGCGACGAGATGTCCGGCGGCAACCTGCGCTTCGTCAAGGTCAATGCCGACCCGGTCACGGGCACGCCGGCTGTCGCGAGCGGTGCGCTCGCGGTCGCCATCGGTTCCGACGCACGGGCGACCAGCGCCAACTCGCTGGCGCTCGGCAGCGGTGCGCGCGTGACCGGCAACGGTTCGGTCGCGATCGGCTACAACTCGGTCGCGAACCAGAACAACGTCGTGTCGGTCGGCGACGTGGGCCGCGAACGCAAGATCGTCAACGTGGCGGACGGCGACGTCGCATTCCAGAGCACGGACGCGGTCAACGGCGGTCAGCTGTATGCGGCGCTGAACGACCTGTCGACGTCGGTGAGCTCGAAGACGCAACAGGCAATCGACAGCTTCTCGTCGGAGATCGACAAGAAGACGAAGGCCGCGATCGACGAGGTGAGCTCGCGCTCGATGCAGACGATGGACGTCAGCGACCCGCTCGTCGCGATCGAAGGCTTGCAGGGCAACAACGTCGCTTCGCTGAACGGCGCTGATCCGGCTACCGCAACGGCGGCCGCGATCGGTTCGTCGACGGCGGCAAGCGGCGCCAATGCGGTGGCGGTCGGCCTGCAAAGCGGCGCGGGTTCGAACAACTCGGTCGCGATCGGCAGCTTCGCGCAAACCGGCGCCGGCCAGGACTACTCGGTCGCCATGGGTTCGAACGTCCAGACGAACGGCACGCAGGCCGTCGCGCTGGGTGCGAACGCACAGGCGAATGGCGAGTACGCGCTGGCCGTCGGCAACAACGGCGCGCAGGCGATCGGCGACGGCTCCATCGCCGTCGGTAACGCCGCGAACGTGCGGGCCGGCTCGACCAACGCGATCGCGATGGGTACCGGTGCAAACGTGGCGCGCAGCGTCGAAGGCGCGATGGCGCTCGGCGCGAACACGACCGCGGGCGCGGCCAACAGCGTCGCGCTCGGCGCGAACGCGTTCTCGAATCGTGCGAACTCGGTGTCCGTCGGTCGTGCGGGCGCGGAACGCCAGGTCGTCAACGTCGCGGCAGGCACGCAGGCGACCGATGCGGTCAACGTCAGCCAGTTGAAGGGCGTGACCGACGCGCTCGGCGGCGGTGCGGCAGTGGGCGCGGACGGCACGGTGACGAGCCCGACGTACTCGCTGGCCGATCCGGCGGATGCATCGCAGTCGAAGTCGTACAACAACGTGGGCGACGCGCTGTCGAACCTCGACGGCCGTACGACGACGAACACGCAGAACATCACCGTGATCAACAAGCAACTGGCCGATTCGGGTCTGGTCGATCCGGTGACCGGTCAGTCGATCACCGCGGTGACGTACGACCGCAACGCGGACGGCACGCCGAACCTCGGTTCGGTGACGCTGGGCGGTGCGGGCGCGACGACGCCGGTGGCGTTGAAGAACGTCGCGGACGCGAAGGACGACCACGATGCGCTGAACCTCGGCCAGCTGAAGGATGCGGGCCTGGTGGGCGACGACGGCACGGGCAACCTGACGTCGATGGCGGTCACGTACGACGGCGCGGCGAAGGACAGCATCACGCTGGGCGGCACGGGCGCGACCACGCCGGTGGCGATCCACAACGTCAAGGATGGCGAACTGTCGGCGGCGAGCAAGGACGCCGTGAACGGTTCGCAGCTGTTCGCGACGAACACGCGTGTCGGCGATCTGGAAGACTCGCTGAAGGATGGCGGCGTGATCGACCCGGTCACGGGCGAATCGCTGGCCGTGGTGTACGACGGCAATGCGAAGGACACCGTGACGCTGGCCGGCACGAACGGCACGACGCTGTCGAACGTGAAGGCCGGTGTGGCGGACATGGATGCGGTGAACGTTTCGCAGCTGAAGGGTTCTGGCCTGATCGGCGACGACGGCAAGTCGATCGCCGCGGTCACGTACGACCGTCTCGCGGACGGCACGCCGAACTACGGCTCGGTGACGCTGGGCAATGGCGCGGGTCCGACGCAGATCAAGAACGTCGCGGATGCGACGGACGACCATGACGCGATCAACTACAACCAGTTGAAGCAGTACGTCGCGGACAACTCGGGCGGTTCGGGCAATCCGCTGGCCGTCGGCTATGACGACGACACCAAGGCTCGCGTCACGCTGCAAGGCGGCGCGGACGGCACGACGATCACGAACGTGAAGGCGGGCGCGGTCACGGCCACGAGCACGGACGCGATCAACGGTGCGCAGCTGCACGGCACGGCGCAGAGCGTGGCCGATTCGCTGGGCGGCGGCGCGACCGTGGGCGCGGACGGCGCGGTGACGAACCCGACGTACTCGCTGGCGGATCCGGCGGATGCATCGCAGTCGAAGTCGTACAACAACGTGGGCGATGCACTGTCGAACCTCGACGGCCGTACGACGACGAACACGCAGAACATCACCGTGATCAACAAGCAGCTGGCCGATTCGGGTCTGGTGGACCCGGTGACGGGCCAGTCGATCGCGGCGGTGACGTACGACCGCAACGCGGACGGCACGCCGAACCTCGGTTCGGTGACGCTGGGCGGTGCGGGCGCGACGGCTCCGGTGGCGTTGAAGAACGTCGCGGACGCGAAGGACGACCACGATGCGCTGAACCTCGGCCAGCTGAAGGACGCGGGCCTGGTGGGCGACGACGGCGCGGGCAACCTGACGTCGATGGCGGTCACGTACGACGGCGCGACGAAGGACAAGGTGACGCTGGCCGGCGCGGACGGCACGACGCTTGCGAACGTGAAGGCCGGCGTGGCCGACATGGACGCGGTGAACGTTTCGCAGCTGAAGGGCTCGGGCCTGATCGGCGACGACGGCAAGGCGATTGCCGCGGTGACGTACGACCGTAACGCGGACGGCACGCCGAACTACGGTTCGGTGACGCTGGGCAACGGCGCGGGCCCGACGCAGCTGAAGAACGTGGCCGACGCGACGGACGACGGCGATGCGCTGAACCTCGGCCAGCTGAAGGGCGCGGGCCTGGTGGGCGACGACGGCAAGGGCAACCTGACGTCGATGGCGGTGTCGTACGACGGTGCGGCGAAGGACACCGTGACGCTGGGTGGCGCGGGCGCCACGGCACCGGTCGCACTGAAGAACGTTGCGGACGGCACGGACCGTCACGACGCGATCAACCTCGGCCAGCTGCAGGACGCAGGCCTGGTTGCGCCGGTCGACCCGACGAACCCGGGTGCGGGCCTGACGTCGCTCGCCGTCGCCTACGACGGCGCCGCGAAGGACACGGTCACGCTGAAGGGCGCGGACGGCACGACGATCACGAACGTGAAGGCGGGCGCGGTCACGGCCACGAGCACGGACGCGATCAACGGTGCGCAGCTGCACGGCACGGCGCAAAGCGTGGCCGATTCGCTGGGCGGCGGCGCGACCGTGGGCGCGGACGGCAAGGTGACGAATCCGACGTACTCGCTGGCGGACCCGGCGGATGCGTCGCAGTCGAAGTCGTACAACAACGTGGGCGACGCACTGTCGAACCTCGACGGCCGTACGACGACGAACACGCAGAACATCACCGTGATCAACAAGCAGCTGGCCGATTCGGGTCTGGTGGACCCGGTGACGGGCCAGTCGATCGCGGCGGTGACGTACGACCGCAATGCGGACGGCACGCCGAACCTCGGTTCGGTGACGCTGGGCGGCGCGGGAGCGACGACGCCGGTGGCGTTGAAGAACGTCGCGGACGGCGTGGATCGTCACGACGCGATCAACGTGGGCCAGTTGCAGGACGCGGGCCTGGTTGCGCCGATCGATTCGTCTAACCCGGGTACTGGCCTGACGTCGCTCGCCGTGACGTACGACAAGCATGCGAACGGTTCGGCGAACTTCGACCAGATCACGCTGAAGGGCGCGAACGGCACGACGCTGTCGAACGTCAAGGCCGGCGCGGTGAACGCGACCAGCATGGACGCGGTGAACGGCTCGCAGCTGTACGGCGCGTCGAAGAGCGTGGCCGACGCCCTGGGCGGCGGCGCGACGGTCGACGCGAACGGCAACGTGACGAACCCGACGTACACCGTCAACGACAAGACGTACAACAACGTCGGCGACGCGATCGAGAACATCTCGAGCAGCCTCGTCCACGGCTCGATCGGCCTCGTCCAGCAAGACGCGGACACGCGCGAGATCACGGTCGCGAAGGACACGGACGGCACGTCCGTGAACTTCACGGGCACGGCGGGCGACCGCGTGCTGACCGGCGTGGGCGCGGGTGCGGTGAGCGCGACGAGCCGCGACGCGATCAACGGCTCGCAACTGCACGGCACAGCGCAGAGCGTGGCCGACGTGATCGGCGGCGGGACGACGGTCGATGCGGACGGCAAGCTCGCAGATACGTCGATCGAAGTGAACGGCAGCAAGTACAAGACCGTGGCCGAAGCAGTCCAGGCCGCGGCCAAGTACGGCGCGACCGATTCGCTTGCGGTGCGTTACGACCTGAACAAGGACGGCACGCCGAACTACGGTTCGGTGACCCTCGGCGGGTCGGGCGCGGCACCGGTGCGCCTCGGCAACGTCGCAGACGGTTCGAGCCGGTATGACGCGGTGAACTTCGGGCAGTTGAGCGAACTGAACGACAAGATCGGCGGCCTCGACGATCGCGTCGGCGAACTGGAGCGGAACCCGGGCACGGGCAATCCGGGCAACGGCGGTTCCGGCAACGACTACTTCGCCGGTACCGACGTGGGCACGGACGGCACGACGAAGGCGAACGCGGGCGGCGGCACGGGTAACACGGCCGCGGGTTCGGGCGCGACGATCGGCACGGGCGCGAACAACGCCACGGTCGTGGGTTCCAACGCGAACGTATCGGGCAGCAACGGTACGGCGATCGGTTCGGGCTCGAAGAGCAGCGCCGAAGGCGCGACCGCGATCGGCAGCAGCGCGAATGCATCGGGCGAGAAGTCGACGGCGATCGGCGACGGTGCGAACGCGTCGGGCAAGAACTCCGTCGCGCTGGGCGCCGGCTCGGTGGCGTCGAGCGACAACACCGTGTCCGTCGGTACGGCCGATCAGAAGCGCACGATCTCGAACCTGGCCGATGGTGTGAACGCGTCCGACGCGGCGACGAAGGGCCAGATGGATCGCGCGATCGGCAGCGTGCAAGGTCAGGTCAACGACCTGTCGCGCAACGCGTACTCCGGTATCGCCGCGGCCACCGCGCTGACGATGATCCCGGGCGTCGATCCGGGCAAGACGGTGTCGTTCGGTATCGGCGGCGCGACCTACAAGGGCTATCAGGCGGTGGCGTTCGGCGGCGAGGCCCGCATCACGCAGAACCTGAAGATGAAGGCCGGCGTGGGCATGTCGAGCGGCGGCAACACCGTCGGCGTGGGCGCTTCGTATCAGTGGTAAGCCGCCGGGCGGGGCCTCGCGCCCCGCCCGAGCGAGCGATCCGCCTGACTCCATTCAACTTTTTCAGGCGTCCGCTTCACGGCGGACGTTTCACCATGACCATGAAAACCTTGTTGTTGCGCGCCGCGTCGATCGGCGCGATCGCGATGGCGCTCGGTGCGTGTACGACGCAATCGGGCGTCACCTACGACATCCGCGCGGTGTCGATTCCCGGCAAGCCGGACACCGTATTCCGCGTGAGCTGCGACGGGCTGCTCGGCAGCGCGAACGCCTGCGCCCGCGCGGCGGAGGAATTCTGCCAGGGCAAGGGCTTCACGCCGCTCGAGATGATCGACCGCGTGTACAGCCGCGCGCCGATGAAAGACCCGCGCGAGATCACGTTCATGTGCGGCAAGCCGCAGCCGGTCGTGCAGGCCGCGCCGCCGGCGCCGGCGCCGCGACCGGCGCCGCAGCCGGTCCAGCAGCGCCAGGTGCTGCTGCAGGGCGACGCGAACTTCGCGTTCGACAGCGCGGCGCTGACGCCGGACGCGCGCAGCCAGCTCGACCGCTTCGTGCAGATCAACAGCGGCGTCGAATTCCGCCGCGTGGCGATCACCGGCTTCACCGATTCGACGGGCAGCGACACGCACAATCTCGCGCTGTCGGCTTCGCGGGCCCGCAACGTGATGAACTACCTGCGCAGCAACGGCCTGAAGGCGCAGTCGTTCGTCTCCGAAGGCCTCGGCGCCGCCGATCCGGTCGCGTCCAACGCGACCGCGGAAGGCCGTGCGCAGAATCGCCGCGTCGAGATCCGGATCGATGCGAAGTAACGCGCAACGGATGACGCTCCACCGGTACGCGCGGGAACCCGATCGGCACTGAGCCGACGGAAGGACGCTCCCACCCACCGTCCCGCCCTGTACCTGGAACCGCCCGCTCGTCACGAGCCGGCGG
>NZ_JACFYV010000090.1:0-23851 GCF_016759955.1 Burkholderia sp. KCJ3K979 | reverse complement strand
GACGCCGACGGCCCGTATGCGCGAGCGGGCGTGTCCGACGGGATGGATCGCGCGAGCCTGTCGCTCGCCGAGAACGTGCGGCGCATCGCCGGCGTGCCGTCCGCGAGCGTCGGCGTGAACGCGGGCAGCCAGCGCGCGACCGGCTCGTCGAGCCCGATCTTCGATGCCGCGACCAGCCGCATCGCGGCGGCCGTCACGATCGGCTTGGATACCGACGCGAGCCGGAACAGCGTGCCCTCGCGCATCGGCGTGCCGGCTTCGCGATCGGCCAGCCCGACCGCGCGTGCATAACGCAATTCGCCGTCGCGCGCGACCAGCACGACCGCGCCGACCACGCGCGCATCGGCCAATGCGCGGTCGAGCACGGCATCGAGCCGGGCGCGCAGCGCGGCATCCGGTTCGGCGCGGCGGGCGGTGACAGGCAGTGATGACATGGCGTGACCTCGAACAGTGAAGGAACGCCCATCGTAGGGAGCCGGCACGAGAAGAAAAATCGGGTTAGAGTTCCGGACACTCCGGACATGGGTGTCCGCAATCGGGAACCTGCATGGAAAATCTTGGCGGCTTCGTCGTGTTCGTCCAGGTCGCGGAAACGCGCAGCTTCGTCGCGGCCGGCCGAGCGCTCGGACTGTCGGCGTCGGCGATCGGCAAGCGCATCGCGCGGCTCGAGGCACGCCTGAACGTGCGGCTCTTTCACCGCAGCACGCGCAGCATCACGCTGACGGCCGAAGGCGCGCGCTTTCTCGAACGATGCCGGCGCGTGATCGCCGAAATCGACGCGGCCGAGCGGGAACTGACGCAGAGCGTCGAGGCGCCGCGCGGGCGGCTGCGCGTGAGCCTGCCGACGATCGGCACGTTGCTGCTGCCGGTGCTCGCCGATTTCATGGCCGCGTATCCGGAGATCGAGCTCGACATCGATTTCAGCGACCGGATCGTCGACGTGATCGACGAAGGCTTCGACGTGGTACTGCGCACCGGCCATCCGACCGATTCCCGGCTGTCGTCGCGGCTGCTCGGCCACTTCCGCCAGCACCTGGTCGCGTCGCCCGACTATCTCGAACGGCACGGCACGCCGCGCACGCCGGCCGACCTCGCGCAGCACCGCTGCCTGCATTACCGATTCCCGAGCAGCGGCAAGCTCGAGATCTGGCCGCTGCGCGCGCCGCGCGCCGGCACGCCGCCGGAGGTACCCGTCTCGATGGTCAGCAACAACGCCGAGACGCGCCTGTGCTTCGCGCTGCGCGGGCTCGGCATCGCGTGCCTGCCCGAGTTCTTCGTGCGCGACACGCTCGCCGACGGCAGGCTGCGCGCAGTGCTCGACGATCACGTCGCAAGCCGCACGCCGTTCTACGTGCTATGGCCGTCGGGCCGCCATCCGCTGCCCAAGCTGCGCGCGTTCGTCGACTACATGGCCGAGCATTTGCGGCTGTAACCGGCGCGCGGCCGTCAAGCCGCCTTCGCGTGCGCGCTGAGCCGCCGCAGCGCCTGCCCGTGCTCGTCGAACAGGTGGCAGTGCTCGGCCTGCGCATGCACGCGCAGCGCCTCGCCGGTGCGGTACGTGTCGAGCGG
Source organism: Burkholderia sp. KCJ3K979 (assembly GCF_016759955.1). Lineage (NCBI taxonomy): Bacteria > Pseudomonadati > Pseudomonadota > Betaproteobacteria > Burkholderiales > Burkholderiaceae > Burkholderia > Burkholderia sp. KCJ3K979. The sequence continues at coordinate 22,282 of NZ_JACFYV010000090.1, read as the reverse complement.
CGGAATCCGCGCGATCAGCCCGTCCGGCGCGACGGCCGACTCCGCATACAGGTACGCGGCGTCGCCGAGCGACTCGACGGCCATCGTCCGCGCGGCGACGCCTGCCGCCGACGCATCGACCAGCAGATGCTCGGGCCGCACGCCGACGGTCACCGCGGCGCCGCGCTGCAGCCCCGCCGCATCGACCGCGACCCGCTGCGTCTCGCCGCTGTCGAAGCGCACGAGCACGCCGCCCGCATCGGCCGATTCGACCGTGCCCTTCAGGAAGTTCATCTTCGGCGAACCGATGAAGCCCGCGACGAACTGGTTCGCGGGCGCGTGATACAGCGCGTTCGGCGTGCCGACCTGCTGCACCGCGCCGCCCGACAGCACGACGATCTTGTCGGCGAGCGTCATCGCCTCGACCTGGTCGTGCGTCACGTAGATCATCGTCGTCTTCAGCTCGTCGTGCAGCCGCGCGAACTCGAGCCGCATCTTCACGCGCAGCGCGGCGTCGAGGTTCGACAGCGGTTCGTCGAACAGGAACACCTTCGGCTTCCTCGTGATCGCGCGGCCGATCGCGACGCGCTGCCGCTGGCCGCCCGACAGCTGCTTCGGCTTGCGGTCCAGCAGGTGATCGATGTGCAGGATCTTCGCGGCCTGCTTCACGGCCTGGTCGATCTCGGGCTTCTTCGCGCCGGCGAGCTTCAGGCCGAACGCCATGTTGTCGTACAGCGTCATGTGCGGGTACAGCGCATACGACTGGAACACCATCGCGATGCCGCGCTTCGCGCTCGGCACGTCGTTGACCTTCGCGCCGTCGATCAGCAGGTCGCCGTTCGAAATGTCTTCCAGGCCGGCGATCATCCGCATCAGCGTGGATTTGCCGCAGCCGCTCGGGCCGACGAACACGACGAATTCGCCGTCGGCGATGTCGAGGTTCACGTTGCGCAGCACTTCGGTGTCGTCGTAGCGCTTCGCGATGTTGCGCAGGAGCACGCTTGCCATGATCTGTCTCCGTTCGTTCGTGATGCGCCGCGTTGAAAGCGGCGCGCCTTCGTTCCTGATTGCTAGTTCGGCAGCACCGCGCCCGTCGCCTGCCAGCGCGCGACGTAGCCGGGCAGCTCGTGCATGTCGTCGAATACGTGCCGCGCGCCGATGCCGCGCAACGCGTCGATCTGCGCCGCCGACGCGTGCCCGCCGCCGACGAAGCCGAGCACGGTCATGCCGGCCGCGGCCGCCGCGGTGATGCCGGTCACGCTGTCCTCGACGACCAGGCATTGCGCGGGCACCACGCCGAGCGCGCGTGCGGCTGCCAGATACACGTCGGGCGCCGGCTTCGGCCGCGCGACCGAATCCGCGCAGAACAGCCGGTCGCCGAAAAAGCGCGCGAGGCCGGTGCGCGCGAGCGCCGCTTCGACGTACGCGCGATAGCTGTTGCTCGCGCAGGCCGTCGTCAGGTCGATCGCGGCCAGCGCCGCATCGATGCCGTCGACCATCGGCGCGTTGACGGCCGCCGCCTCGACCGCGCGGCGGATCGCATCGACGTCGTCGGCCGACAGCGTGCGGCCGACCGCGTCACTCGCGCCGGCCAGCACGCGCTCGATGCGCAGCCCGAGCAGCGGCATCACGGCCGGCCGCGCATCGACGCCCGGCCAGCGCGCATCGAGTTCGCGCACGATCACGTCGGCGGCCACGGCCTCGCTGTCGATCAGCACGCCGTCGCAATCGCAGATCAGCACGTTGACGCCATGCCCGGCCGCACCTTTGCTTGCACCGCTCATTTAACCGCCCCGAACGTGAGCCCGCGCACGAGCTGCTTCTGCGACAGCCAGCCGACGATCAGGATCGGCGCGACCGCGAGCAGGGAAGCCGCGGACAGCTTCGCCCAGAACAGCCCTTCGGGGCTCGAGTACGACGCGATGAACACGGTCAGCGGCGCCGCGTTCGAGCTCGACAGGTTGATGCTCCAGAACGCCTCGTTCCACGACAGGATCACGAGCAGCAGCGCGGTGGACGCAAGCCCCGGCAGCGCCATCGGCATCAGCAGGTAGACGATCTCCTGCCACGTCGACGCGCCGTCGATGCGCCCGGCTTCCAGGATGTCCTTCGGGATTTCGTTGAAGTACGTGAAGGTCATCCACACCGCGATCGGCAGGTTGATCAGCGTATAAACGATCACGAGCCCCGACACCGTATCGAGCAACCCCGCGTTCTTCCACAGCAGGTAGATCGGCACCAGCACGCCGACCGACGGCATCATCTTGGTCGACAGCATCCACAGCAGCACCTTCTGCGTGCGGTGGTTCGGGAAGAACGCCATCGCGTACGCGGCCGGCACCGCGAACAGCAGCGAGATCACCGTGACGCCGGCCGAGATCAGGATCGAATTCCACGCGAACCCGAAGTAGTTGCTGCGCGCGAACACCTCGCGGAAGCTGTCCAGCGTCGGCATGAAGAACAGCGACGACGCGTACGCCTGCTGCTCGGTCTTGAACGCGGTGATCGCCATCCAGAAGATCGGGAAGAACAGCAGGAGCGCGATCAGCCACGCAAGCGTGCCGGGCAGCGCGCGCCGCACGAGGTCGAACACGGCCGGCGTGCGCCGGCCTGCCAAGGTCAGGTCGCTCATTTTTCGTACTCCCCCTTCAGGTTGCGCGCGAGCATCCGCACCAGGAAGAACGACACGACGTTCGCGACCACGACGGCGATGATGCCGCCCGCGGATGCGAGGCCGACGTCGAACTGCTGCAGGCCGAGCGCATAGATCAGGTACGACAGGTTGGTCGTCGCGTCGCCGGGGCCGCCGCCGGTCGTCGTATAGATTTCCGCGAAGATCGACAGCAGGAAGATCGTCTCCATCATCACGACCACGGCGATCGCGCGCTTCAGGTGCGGCAGCGTGATGTAGAAGAACATCGCGATCGGGCCGGCGCCGTCGATGCGCGCGGCCTCCTTCTGCTCCTGGTCGAGCGACTGGATCGCGGTGAACAGGATCAGGAACGCGAACGGCAGCCACTGCCACGCGACGATGATGATCACGGCGGTCAACGGGTAATCGGCGAACCAGTCGATCGGCGTCATCCCGAGCGCGCGCATCGCGTTCGCGACGAGCCCGTACACCGGATGCAGGATCATGTTCTTCCAGATCAGCGCGGAGACGGTCGGCATCACGAAGAACGGCGCGATCGCGAGCAGGCGCGCGACGCCCTGCCCGTAGAACTTGCGGTCGAACAGCACGGCCATCAGCACGCCGCCGATCACGGTGATCGCGAGCACCGCGCCGATCAGCACCAGCGTGTGCCAGATCGCGGGCAGGAACGACGGATCGGTCGCGAGGAAGCGGTAGTTGTCGAACCCGGCGAAGCCCTTCACGTCCGGATTCAACAGGTTGTAGCGCGAGAACGAATACCAGATCGTCATCGCGAGCGGAATCGACATCCACAGCAGCAGCACCGCGACGGACGGCGACACGAGCCAGCTCGCGCCGCCGCGCGCACGGCGCGGCGCGCCGGGCGGCGACGACGCGTCGCCGACCGACGGCGCGTGAGCGTGACTCAGGGGAAGACGCAGGTGACGCATGATCGGAGTCCCTCCGGTTGATGCGCGGGCGCGAACGGCCTGCCCGCCTGTCAGCCTAGCCGGCCCGCGCCGTGCACCAAGGCGCACGATGCGGGCCGCGCGACGGCTTGCGCGTTACTTCTTGTAGCCGGCCTGCCGCACTGCGCGGTCGGCCGCGGCCTGTCCGGCGGCGAGCGCCTGGTCGACCGACATCTGGCCCGCGACCGCACCCGCGATCGACTGGCCGACCACCGTGCCGAACGACTGGAATTCAGGAATCCCGACGTACTGCACGCCCGTGTACGGCACCTTCTTCAGCGACGGATCGTTCGGGTCGGCCGTCTCGATCGCCTTCAGCACGAAGTCCGAGAACGGCGCGGCGGCCTTGTACTCGGCGCGCTGATACGTCGACGTACGCGTGCCCGGCGGCACCGACGCCCAGCCTTCGTCCTTGCCGACCATCTCGATGTACTGCTTCGACGTCGCCCACGCGATGAACTTGCGCGCGGCGTCCTGCTGCTTCGACGTCTTCGGCACGGCCAGCGCCCACGCCCACAGCCAGTGCGAGCCCTTCGGCGTGGCGGCGACCGGCGCGGCCGCGAAGCCGATCTTGTCGGCTACCTGCGACTGCTGCTTGTTGTAGAGCATCCCGGCCGCGACCGTCGCGTCGATCCACATCGCGCACTTGCCGGACGCGGTCAGCGTCAGGTTCTCGTTGAAGCCGTTCGAGCTCGCTCCGGGCGGGCCGTTCTTCTTCAGCAGGTTCACGTAGAAATTGATCGCCTTCTTCCACTCGGGCGACGTGAGCTGCGCGTTCCAGTTCTCGTCGAACCAGCGCCCGCCGAACGTGTTCACGACCGTCGACACGTATGCCATGTTCTCGCCCCAACCGGCCTTGCCGCGCAGGCAGATCCCGTAGGTGCCCTTCGACTTGTCGGTCAGCTTGTCCGCGAATTCGGCGATCTGGTCGTAGGTCGGCTGGTCGGGCATCTTCAGCCCCTTCGCCGCGAACAGGTCCTTGCGGTAGAACGTCATCGAGCTTTCGACGTAGAACGGCAGCGCGTAGAGCTGGCCGTTGTACGACAGGCTGTCGCGCGCGGTCTTCACGATGTCGTTCAGGTCGTAGTCGGCCGGCAGCCCCGTGATCGGCGCGAGCCAGCCGCGCTTGCCCCACTGCGGCGTTTCATAGGTGCCGATCGCCATCACGTCGAACTGGCCGCTGCCGGTCGTGATGTCGGTCGTCGCGCGCTGGCGCAGCACGTTCTCCTCGAGGATCACCCAGTTCAGCTTGATGTCGGGGTTCGCCTTCTCGAACGCGGGCGACAGCTTCTTCAGCTCGATCATGTCGGGGTTGTTCAGCGTCGCGATCGTCAGCGTGCCGGCGGATGCCGCGCAGGCGGCCGTCGCGAGCGCGGCTCCGGCGAAACAGCGTGCGGCGGCGTCGAGCATCTTTCGTTGCATGGCATGTCTCCTGTGATTGTTCGAAATGTCGTCGGTCTTGCATCGGTGTTGCGTCGTTTCCTTCGCGGCCCGTCATGCCGGCCGCTGCATCCCGCACGCGCGCGCATAGTGCGCGATCACGTCGCGTATCCGGTGGCGCACCCATGCGCGCGGTTCCTTCGCGAGACCGCCCGCGCGGCACGCCGCGTAGACGTCCGGCAGCCACTGCGCGACGAGCGTCTCCGGCACCGGCTGCCGCGCGAGGTTGCCGAACAGCTGCTCGACCGCGGCCGCGACGGCCGGCTGCAGCCAGTAATAGCGGATGCGGTCGCTGTAGCTGAACTGGCGCGCGAGCCGCTGCGCGGTCTCGTCGCCGCGGTAGTACGGCGCCCAGTGTTCGGGCTGCGCGCGCATCGCCGCATCGACGACGTCGCGCAACCGCGAGCGCTGCGCGACGTCGTCGATCAGCGCGTCCTCGATGAACGTCAGCGCGAACAGCGCCTCGCGCAGCGCGAACGTCAGCGCGGGGCCGACCTTCAGCACCGCGAAGTGGTCGCGCACGAGCGCGGCGAGCGCGGCTTCCGTCTGGTAATCGGTCGAATGCGCCTCGAACACGAGGCGCGGTGTCTGCAGGATACTCGCGCCCAGTGACGCGGCCTTGGCGCTGTCGTAATCGAGCACGTGACGATCGTCGAAGTCGACGCCCGGCTGCGCGACGATCGCGACGACGCGCGTCCACGCGTCGTCGAGCCCGGCCGCCGAGAACGCGCGGCGGTGCGCGTCGAGCGTCGCCGCGATGCTGTCGCTGCGCGTGACGGCGATCTGCGCGATCGCATCGTCACTCGCGGCGCCGCTCACCTCGCCGCCCGGCGTCGGCACCTCGGTGCCGATCACGTAGACGGGCGCGATCCCGACGCGCGCCGCCGCGTCTTCCGCGACACGGCACAGCTCGGCCGCGCGCGCGGCGATCGTGCGATCGTCGAGCCGTGCCGGATCGTCCGCGCACGCCATGCTCGCATCGAGGTGGATCTTTTCGAAACCGGCTTCGACATACGCGGCGACCATCGCAGCGGCTTCCCGCATCGCGTCGTCCGCGCGACGGTGCCGCCACGGATTCGGGCCGAGATGGTCGCCGCCGAGCACGAGCGCCGACGGCGCGAGCCCGCAGCGCGCGGCAATCGCATCGACGTCGCGACGAAAATCGGCCGGCGTCATGCCCGTATAGCCGCCGAGATGGTTGACCTGATTGCAGGTCGCCTCGATCAAGAGCGGCGAACCGTCCGCGCGCGCGGCTTCGCACGCGGCCTCCAGCACCAGCCGGTGCGCACTGCAGATCGAATAGATGCCGCGCTGCGCGCCCGCGCGGTTCGCGTCGAAAATCATCCGCAGCACGGTGTCCGCGTGCGCGGTGCGCGGGCGTTCGGCAACGGTCGTCAGGCCGGACATACGATCCCCCGTTCGGTCAGGAAGCGGTCGATCTCGGCCGCGCTGCTGTTGCCTTCCATCGGGCCGCGCCGCGTGACCGCGATCGCGCCGGCCGCGTTCGCACGGCGCAATGCGACGTCGACGGCCACGCCCGCGACGAGGCTCGCGACCAGCGTGCCGCCGAAGCAGTCGCCGGCGCCGGTCGGATCGACTTCGTCGACCGGGAACGCCGACGCTTCGGCGCGGTGCGCGCGATCGAACGCGACGCTGCCTTGCGCGCCGCGTTTGAGCACGACGCGCTCGAGCAGCGGATGCGTCGCGAGCAGGCCCGCGATCGCGCGCTCGGCCGGCTGCGGGCCGCAGAAGAACGGCAGGTCGGCTTCGCTCGGCAGGAACAGGTGGCACGCGGCGAGCATCTCGTCGAGCGCCGCGCGCATCGGGCGGAAACTCAGCATCTCGGGCCGCACGTTCGGATCGAACGACACCTTGGCGCCGGCGCGCGCGGCCTCGATCACGCCGCGCTGCACGGCCGCGATCGCCGATTCGCTCGTCAGCGACGAGCCCATCACGTGAAAGTAGCGGCAGCCGTCGAACATCGCGGTGTCGACGTCGGACGCATCCACGCACGCCGCGGCACTGGTCGACAACGTGAACACGAAACTGCGCGAGCCGTCGTCGCGATACGCGACGAACGCGGTGCCGGTCGGGCGGGCGACGCGACGAATGCGCGCGACGTCGACGCCGTCCCGGGCGAGCCGCGCGACGATCGCATCGCCAAACGCGTCGCGGCCGACGCAGCCCGCATACGCGACGCGCGCACCGAGCCGCGCGGCCTGATCGGCGAAGATCGCCGGCGCGCCGCTCGGGAACGGTCCTTCGAACAGGCCTGGCGTATCGAAACCCTGGCCGCGCTCGGCGGCGACGAATTCGGCCAGCAGTTCGCCGGCGACGACGATCTCGGCCATCAGGCGAGCCCTCCTCGTGCGACGGCGGCCGCTGCGTCGCGGGCCGGCCGGCGGAGGGCGCGTGCGAGCGGCGCCACGTCAGCTCATCCAGTTGCCGCCATCGACGTTCAACGTCTGGGCGGTGATGTAGTCGGCATCGGCCGACGCGAGGAACAGCGCGGCGCCCGTCAGGTCGCCCGGCACGCCCATGCGGCCGAGCGGCACGGCTTCACCGACGAGCCGCTTCTTCTCGCCGAGCGGCCGGTTCTCGTAGCGCGCGAACAGCGCATCGACCTGCTCCCACATCGGCGTGTCGACGACGCCCGGCGCGATGCCGTTCACGTTGATCCGGTGCGGCGCGAGCGCGAGCGCGGCCGACTGCGTATAGCTGATCACCGCGGCCTTGGTCGCGCAGTAGTGCGAAACGAGCGCCTCGCCGCGACGGCCGGCCTGCGACGACATGTTGATGATCTTGCCGCCGCGCCCCTGCTCGACCATCCGTTGCGCAACCGCCTGCATCAGGAAGAACAGCCCTTTCACGTTGACCGAGAACAGCCGGTCGAACACGTCCCAGGATTCATCGAGGAGCGGGCGCATGTCGAACAGCGCCGCGTTGTTGAACAGGATGTCGACGCCGCCGAAGCGCTCGACCGCCGTGGCGACGATCCGTGTGATGTCGTCGCGACGCGTGACGTCGGCCGTGACGGCCACCGCGCGGCCCGGGTTGGCCTCGATCAGCCGCGCGAGCGAGCCGCCTGCCGGCTTCACGTCGACGAGCACGCAGCGCGCGCCCTCGCCCAGATAGCGTTGCGCGACCGCCTCGCCGATGCCGCTTGCGGCGCCCGTCAGGATCGCGACCTTGTCTTCCAGTCTCACTGGCTGTCTCCGGTTCGTTCTGTTGCACGACGGTCGAGGTGAGCGAACGCTCATCTACCGATCAATTGCTCTGTTAGTGATCGAATGATCGGATACGCGATGCGCGCTGTCAAGACGACGTGACGGCTTTCTATGACGCGCTGCGGCACGGCGGCGCACGACGACGCCCCGCCGTGCCCGCGCGGCAAGGCGCAAGACGCACGGTGCGGCGCGGTGGTATCGAGGAGAAAGGGGACGGAACGCTGCGGAAAACGGAATTCGCGCTGCACGACGCGACGATACGTTATATCATCGCCGTACTTTGTTTCATCGCCCTGCTTCACGCCATGGCTACCTCATCGTCCATTGACGCCCGGCTGTCCCGGGCCGACGCATTCGCCGCCGAGCACGGGCTCGCGTGGACGCCGCTGCGCCGCCAGGTCTACGAACGCGTGCTGGCCGCACAGCGCCCGATCGGCGCGTACGACCTGCTTGCCGAACTCGAACCGCAGCGCGGCCGCGTGCCGCCGACGACCGTCTATCGCGCGCTGGATTTCCTCGTCGAGCACGGCTTCATCCACCGGATCGAATCGAAGAACGCGTTCTTCGCCTGCTGCGAGATCGGCGTGCCGCACGAAGGCCAGTTCCTGATCTGCGATTCGTGCGGCGACACCGTCGAGATTCCCGGCGGCGACCTCGCGAAGCAGTTGTCCGCGAGCGAGCCCGCGCACGGTTTCGAAGTCCACCACCAGGTCGTCGAGCTGAGCGGCCTGTGCGGGCACTGCAAGCGCAAGCCCGCGCAGCGCTGACGCCGAATCGCGCGGCGTACGCGCCGCCCTTTCAACGAGGAGTTCCATGTCCATTGCCCTGAAGCGCGCGCCGCGGCGCGCCCTGTCGCCTGTCCGCTGGCTGGCCGCCGCCGTCGCCGCGCTGTCGTTCGCCGCACCGGTGGTCGCGCAGGCCGCGACCGTCAACGTCGTCGCCGCGGAGAATTTCTACGGCGACGTCGCGTCGCAGATCGGCGGCCGCCACGTCGCGGTCACCAGCATCCTCAGCAATCCCGATCAGGACCCGCACCTGTTCGAAGCGAGCCCGAAGACGGCCCGCGCGCTCCAGCACGCGCAGGTCGTGATCTACAACGGCGCCGACTACGATCCGTGGATGGGCAAGCTGCTCGGCGCGTCGAAACAGGCGAAGCGCGCGACGATCGTCGTCGCCGATCTCGTCGGCAAGAAGGCCGGCGACAACCCGCACCTGTGGTACGACCCGGCGACGATGCCGGCGGCCGCACGCGCGATCGCGGCCGAGCTGGGCCGCGCCGACCCGGCGAACAAGGCCGAATACGATGCGAACCTGCAGAAGTTCGTCGCATCGCTGAAGCCCGTCGACGACAAGATCGCCGCACTGCGCGCGAAGTACAAGGGCGTGCCCGTGACGGCCACCGAGCCCGTGTTCGGCTATATGTCGGACGCGATCGGCCTCGACATGCGCAACCAGCGCTTCCAGCTCGCGACGATGAACGACACCGAAGCCAGCGCGCAGGACGTCGCCGCGTTCGAGGGCGACCTGCGCAAGAAGCAGGTGCGCGTGCTGATCTACAACAGCCAGGCCGAGGAGCCGATGACCAAGCGCATGCTGAAGATCGCGCGAGACGGCGGCGTGCCGACCGTCAGCGTCACCGAGACGCAGCCGGCCGGCAAGACCTTCCAGCAATGGATGGGCGGCCAGCTCGACGCGCTCGGCAACGCGCTTTCCGCCGGCAAGTAACACACCACCGTAACCCCATGACCGCCACTCCCCACGCACTCGCACTCGATCGAGTCACGCTCGAACTGGGCGGCCGCACGATCCTGCGCGACGTCAGCTTCTCGATCGGGCCCGGCGAATTCGTCGGCGTGCTCGGGCCGAACGGCGCGGGCAAGACGACGCTGATGCGCGCGGTGCTCGGCCTCGTCCCCGTGTCGGCCGGCACGCTGTCGGTCGGCGGTGTGCCGGTCGCGCGCGGCAACGCATCGATCGGCTACATGCCGCAGATCAGGAGCGGCCTCGCGAACCGCCGGATGCGCGGTTACGACTTCGTCGCAATGGCCGCCGACGGCCACCGGTGGGGCCTGCCGCACACGAACGCGGCCACGCGCCGCGACGTCGATCGCGTGCTCGACCTCGTCGGCGGCCCGTCGCTCGCGCGCCGGCCGCTGTCCGAACTGTCGGGCGGCGAACGGCAGCGCCTGCTGCTCGCGCAATGCCTGCTCGGCAATCCAAAGCTGCTGCTGCTCGACGAGCCGCTGATCAGCCTCGACCCGAACCACCAGCGCGGCGTCGTCGAACTCGTGCGCAACGTGCAGCGCGAGCTCGGCATCACCGTGCTGTTCTCCGCGCACGAACTGAACCCGCTGCTGAACGCGCTCGACCGCGTGCTGTATCTCGGCAACGGCGTCGCGGCGCTCGGCACCGTCGACGAGGTGATCACGAAGCCCGTGCTGTCGCGCCTCTACGGCTCGCCGATCGACGTGATGCGCGTGAACGGCAAGATCTTCGTGATGTCGGGCGACGTCGAAGTCGAGAAGCACGATCACGAACACGAGGACGACGACGGCCATTCGCACGGCGGGGGCGGCGGCCACGGCCATCATCACCACGGACACGCTCATCCCGGGCATTCGCACGATGTTTGAATACGACTTCATGATCAACGCCTTCGCGGCGTCGGGGATCGTCGCGGTGCTCGCGGGCATCGTCGGCTATTTCCTGGTGCTGCGCGGGCAGACCTTCGCCGGTCACGCGCTGTCGCACGTCGGCTTCACCGGCGCGACGGGCGCGGTGCTGCTCGGCATCTCGCCGATCTGGGGGATGGTCGGCTTCACGCTCGTGGCCGGGATCGGGATGGGCGCGCTCGGCGAAAAGCTCGCGGGCCGCGACGTCGCGATCGGCGTGATCCTGTCGGGTGCACTCGGCTTCGGCCTGTTGTTCCTGCACTTCTACACGTCGTTCGCGACGCAGGTCACCGCCTTGCTGTTCGGCAACGTGCTCGCGGTCAGCCACGACACGCTCGCGGTGCTCGCGGGCATCGGCGCGGTGAGCCTCGCCGCGCTCGCGCTGATCGCGCGGCCGCTGCTGTTCGCGTCGCTGCAGCCCGAACTGGCCGAAGCCAAGGGCGTGTCGCTGCGCACGGTGTCGATGCTGTTCCTCGCGGTGTGCGCGCTCGCGGTGGCCGCTGCCACGCAGATCGTCGGCGTGCTGCTCGTGTTCACACTGCTGGTGGGGCCGGCCGCGGCCGCGCAGAACGTGTCGACGCGACTGTCGACGGGCGTGCTGCTCGCCGCGCTGTTCGCGCTGTTCGAAGCGTGGGTCGGCATCGTGCTCGCGTATCACACCGACTGGCCGACGAGCTTCTGGATTACGGCGTTGTCGGCACTCGTGTATGGCGCAAGCCTGTTGCGACGCAACTGATCGCGGCCCGGCGCATCGCTGCCCGATGTCAATGCAAACGCCGGCGTGCCCGAGGGCAGCGCCGGCGTTTTTTCATGCGCCCGCGACTACGTCGCGGCGCGCCATATGCACGACGTGTGTCGGTTCCGGCTCACCGCGCCAGCACGCGCGCATGATGCGCGAGGTGATCGGCGATGAACGTCGAGATGAAGTAGTAGCCGTGGTCGTAGCCCGGATGACGGCGCAGCGTCAGCGGCTGGCCGGCCTTCGCGCACGCGGCTTCGAATACGTCCGGGTTCAGCTGGTTCGCGAGGAACTGGTCGGCCAGCCCCTGATCGACGAGGATGCCGTCCGCGAACTTCGGCGCATCGGCGCGCGCGACCAGCTCGCTCGCGTCGTGCGCCTTCCACGTCTCGCGATCGGCGCCGAGATAGCCGGAGAACGCCTTCTCGCCCCACGGGCAGCGCGTCGGCGCGGCGATCGGCGCGAACGCCGACACCGACCGGTACAGGCCCGGATGACGCAACGCGAGCGTCAGCGCACCGTGCCCGCCCATCGAGTGGCCGAAGATGCCGAGCCGCGCGCCGTCGATCGGTAGCTCGGCCGTGACGAGCTCGCGCAGCTCGCCCGTCACGTACGACTCCATCCGGTAATGCGTCGACCACGGCGCTTCGGTCGCATCGACGTAGAAACCCGCACCCACGCCGAAGTCCCACGCATCGGTCTCGCCCGGCACGCCCGCGCCGCGCGGGCTCGTGTCGGGCATCACGAGCGCGATGCCGTGCTGCGCCGCGTATTGCTGCGCGCCGGCCTTGATCGCGAACGTCTCGTCGGTGCACGTGAGCCCGGCGAGATAGAACAGCGCAGGCACGCGCCCGTGCGCGGCCTGCGGCGGCAGATACACCGAAAACTTCATCGGCAGGCCGATGGCCGCCGAATCGTGACGGTAGAAACGCTGCTCGCCGCCGTGGCACGCATGCGAGGAAACGAGTTCGAGCATGGCGGTGCGCTCCCGGTCAGTACAGCACGACCGAGCGGATCGACTCGCCGGCCTTCATCAGGTCGAAGCCTTCGTTGATCCGCTCGAGCGGCAGCGTGTGCGTGATCAGGTCGTCGATGTTGATCTTGCCTTCCATGTACCAGTCGACGATCTTCGGCACGTCGGTGCGCCCACGCGCGCCGCCGAACGCCGAGCCCTTCCACTCGCGGCCCGTCACCAGCTGGAACGGACGCGTGCTGATTTCCTCGCCCGCCGCCGCCACGCCGATGATGAACGACTGGCCCCAGCCCTTGTGCGTGCATTCGAGCGCCTGGCGCATCAGCTTCACGTTGCCGACGCATTCGAACGAATAGTCGGCGCCGCCGTCGGTCAGCTGCACGATGTGGTCGACGACGTTCTCGACTTCGTTCGGGTTGATGAAGTGCGTCATCCCGAACTTCTTCGCGAGCTCGACGCGCTTCGGGTTGATGTCGACGCCGATGATCTTGTCCGCGCCGACCATCTTCGCGCCCTGGATCACGTTCAGGCCGATCCCGCCGAGGCCGAACACGACCACGTTCGCACCGGCCTCGACCTTCGCCGAGTACACGACCGCGCCGACGCCCGTCGTCACGCCGCAGCCGATGTAGCAGATCTTGTCGAACGGCGCGTCCTCGCGCACCTTCGCGACCGCGATCTCCGGCACGACGATGTAGTTCGAGAACGTCGACGTGCCCATGTAGTGGAACAGCGGCTTGCCGTCGAGCGAGAAGCGCGACGTCGCGTCCGGCATCAGGCCCTTGCCCTGCGTCGCGCGGATCTTCTGGCACAGGTTGGTCTTGCGCGACAGGCAGAACTTGCACTCGCGGCATTCGGGCGTGTAGAGCGGAATCACGTGGTCGCCCTTGCGCACGGTGCCGACGCCGGGGCCGACGTCGACCACCACGCCCGCGCCTTCATGGCCGAGGATCGCCGGGAAGATCCCTTCCGGATCGGCGCCCGACAGCGTGTAGTAGTCGGTGTGGCAGATGCCCGTCGCCTTCACTTCGATCAGCACTTCGCCGGCGCGCGGCCCTTCGAGATCGACTTCCTCGATCGTCAGCGGCGCACCCGCCTTCCATGCAATCGCGGCTTTCGTTTTCATCGTGTCACTCCTGTGTGTCGGTGAGATCGGCCCGGGCCGGCGTGCGGCGCCGGCCGGGGTTTCGTGCAAAGCGGTCGAAGCCGTGCCGCGTGGCACGGCGCAAGAATCTCGTGCTCGCCATGATGGCCGCTCCCGTCGCGCATCGCGTGCGGGAAACGGTCGCCGGCTTGCCAGGATGCGTCATCGCTGGCGCAAAAGAACAAGTGTTCGAGTTTAAACGCCCGTCGTGAACCATGCATCCGTGCGTGCGTACAGATCGACGAAGCGCGCGTGGCGAGCAGCCAGTTGGCGATCGTCGTGCGGGGCCGCGACCGGCGACGCGCCCGGCGCCAGCGCGCGCAACGCATCTTCACGCCAATGCCCGATCGCGACGCCCGCGAGCAGCGCGGCGCCGCGCGTCGCGGCGTTCGGGCAATCGATCGCGTGCAGCGACGCGCCGAGCGCGTCGGCGAGCAACTGGCGCCAGCGCGGATCGACGGAGCCGCCGCCCGCGAGACGCAGCGTCGTCACCGTGTCGCCGCGATCGGCGTCGCGGATCGCATCGAGCCCCGCGCGCAACGCGAACGCGACGCCTTCGAACGCGGCGCGCATCATCGCGCCGCGCGTGTCGCCGAGCCCGAGGCCGAGCCAGCCACCGCGCGCATCGGGGTTCATCCACGGCGAACGCTCGCCGGTCAGGTACGGCAGGAAGCACAGCCGTTCGGACGCCGGCTGCGCGAACGCTTCGTCATACGCATCGGCCCATCGCGCGTAGCCGAGCCAGCCGCGCACAGCTTCGAGCGCGAGCCCGACGTTCTGCATCGCCGCCATCGTGTAATAGCCGCCGCCGGTTGCCGCACGATAGCGATGCAAGCCGCGCCGCGCGGGCGGCAACGTATCCGCGAGCACGACGATCTGCCCACCGCTGCCGGTCGTCAGCAGCGCGTCGCCTGCGACGGCCAGCCCGCTGCCGAGCGCCGCGCACGCGGTATCGGCCGCGCCCGTCGCAAGCGGCACGCCGGCCGGCAGGCCGAGCGCGGCCGCGGCCTGCGCACCGAGCACGCCGCAGCGCGCGGTGGACGCACGCACCGGCGCGAAGCGGTCGGTCGGCAAGCCGAGCGAGTCGATCAATGCGTTGTCCCACGCACCGTCGGGCGTCGCGAGCGCGGTTGCGCACGCGTCGCTCGGATCGGCCGCGACGTCGCCGCCCAGTGCGATGCGCAGCCAGTCCTTCGGCTGCACGGCCCAGCGCGCGACGCGCAGCGCGTCGGGTTCGTGCGTGGCCAGCCAGCGCAACAGCGGGCCCGCCATGCCGGGCGCGACGGGATTCGGTGGGACGGACGATCCGGCGGCGGCCCAGTCAGCCGCGTCCACCTCGCGCACCGCGCGCGTGTCCGGCCACAGCAGCGCGAGCCGCACCGGCTGGCCGGCCGCGTCGATCAGCACGACGCCATGCATCTGGCCCGAAAAACCGATCGCCGCGACCTGCGCGCGCTCGTCGGCCGGCAGTCGCGCGGCCGCGCGGACCAGCGCCTGCCACCACGTGTCGGGGGCGATTTCCGCCCGGCCCGGCCGCGGCGACGACAACGCATAAGGTTCGCTCGCGACCGCGCGCTCGACGCCGTCGGCATCGAGCGTGACGAGTTTGACGGAGCCGGTGCCGAGGTCGATTCCGAGCAGGCGCATGACGTGAAGGAGATTCGTGTGAACGGATGTCGATGATAACGGGATCGCGATGGGCGCCCCGGTTTTTGCCGCCGCCTCGACGCATCGAAAGTGCGGTCGGATCGCCGCGTTCCACCGGGCTGCACCTTGCACGCAAAAGCGGCCGTTCGCGGGTTAACCCGGCGCGATTTCCACACACCGCTTTTTGCCACTATGCGGCGCACCCGATACACACCATAAAGCGCGCCATATTTGACATGGGGGCCGGCGCTATTTTGAAGCGCTATAAAACCGGTGAACCTCACTCCCGCGGCAGTTTCCCGATGATCGTCCCCCTGTTCCATACCGAAATGGCATATCGAACCAGCAAAGAACGGAATAGAACCCAGTGCTCTTGTTGCATGGATTCATTCCGAATAACTTCGTATCACCCCGAAAACAAGATCATGGAGTGAGACAGATGCAATCGAACACGGTCCATCCGTGCGATGAGGTGCTGCCGACCGGCAAGCTGGTAACGCTTGGCCTGCAACACGTCCTCGTCATGTACGCCGGCGCCGTCGCCGTGCCGCTTATCGTCGGCGCCGCGCTCAAGCTGCCGAAAGACCAGATCGCGTTCCTGATCAGCGCCGATCTGTTTTCGTGCGGCATCGCCACGCTGATCCAGACGCTCGGCCTGTGGATCTTCGGCATCCGCCTGCCCGTGATCATGGGCTGCACGTTCGCGGCCGTCGGCCCGATGATCGCGATCGGCACGAACCCCGGCCTCGGCATTCTCGACATCTTCGGTTCGACCATCGCGGCCGGCATCATCGGCATCGTGCTCGCGCCGATGATCGGCAAGCTGCTGCGGTTCTTCCCGCCCGTGGTCGTCGGCACGGTGATCGCCGTGATCGGGCTGTCGCTGATGGAAGTGGGCATCAACTGGGCAGCCGGCGGCGTCGGCAACCCCGAGTACGGCAGCCCCGTCTATCTCGGCCTGTCGCTGCTCGTGCTCACGCTGATCCTGCTGATCAACAAGTTCGGCCGCGGTTTCATCGCGAACATCTCGGTGCTGCTCGGCATCGTCGCCGGCTTCGTGATCGCCTTCGCGCTCGGCCGCGTGAACACCGACGGCGTCGCTCATGCGCCGTGGGTCGGTTTCGTGATGCCGTTCCACTTCGGTCTGCCGCACTTCGACCCGCTGTCGATCGTGACGATGGTCACGGTGATGTTCGTCACGTTCATCGAATCGACCGGCATGTTCCTCGCGGTGGGCGACATGGTCGATCGCCCGGTCAACCAGGAGCGCCTCGTGCGCGGCCTGCGCGTCGACGGCCTCGGCACGCTGATCGGCGGCATCTTCAACTCGTTCCCGCATACGTCGTTCTCGCAGAACGTCGGCCTGATCGGCGTGACGGGTGTGAAGAGCCGCTTCGTGTGCGCGACGGGCGGCGTGATCCTCGTGCTGCTGGGCCTGTTCCCGAAGATGGCGCAGGTCGTTGCCTCGGTGCCGCCGTTCGTGCTCGGCGGCGCAGGCATCGTGATGTTCGGGATGGTCGCCGCGAACGGCATCAAGGTACTGTCGAAGGTCGACTTCGTGCAGAACTCGCACAACCTGTTCATCGTTGCGGTGAGCGTCGGCATGGGTCTCGTGCCGGTCGTGTCGCCGCACTTCTTCTCGAAGCTGCCGCCCGCGCTCGCACCGATCCTGCACAGCGGCATCCTGCTGGCATCGGCCACGGCCGTGATCCTGAACATCGTGTTCAACGGCGTGAAAGGCGAAAAGGATGCGCGCTGCGAGATTCGGCGCGCGGGGCACGATTTCGATGGGCGGCCCGCCGACGTGCACCACTGATCGCGCCGCGCCGGACGACGGCGCGCAGCGGTAACGAAAAACGCCACGGCATGCCGTGGCGTTTTGCTTGATTTCCTCCACGATCCAACAGCGCAAAAGAAAACGCCACGAACTTGCGTCCGTGGCGCTCTCGTTTCCGCATACAGCCGGTTCGACGTGCAAGCGCGGTAAACCGCGCCTGCCCTTCTTTGCACTTACCCGTTCGTCGCCGTTGCCGACGCGGGCGCAGGAGCCGCCGCCTTGTCGTAGTCGACCGGTGCATCCGGCGCACGCGGCGCTTCGCCGGCGTGCTGGATCCAGCCGCCGCCGAGCGCGCGGTACAGGTCGACCAGGTTCGTCCAGCGTGCCAGACGCGCGCTGATCAGCGACTGCTGTGCCGAGTACAGATCCGTCTGCGCGGTCAGCACCGACAGGTAGCTGTCGACGCCGTTCTTGTAACGCAGGTCCGACAGGTCGAAGCGACGTTGCTGCGCGTGCTCGTTGCGCTCCAGCGCCGCGATCTGCTGGTCGTACGTGCCGCGTGCGGCGAGGCCGTCCGACACTTCGCGGAATGCCGACTGGATCGCCTTCTCGTAGTTCGCAATTTCGATGCGCTTCTGCACGTGCGCGAGATCGAGGTTCGCGATGTTCTGCCCGCCCTCGAAGATCGGCAGCGCGATGCTCGGCGCGAACGACCATGCCGCGGTACCGGCCTTGAACAGGCCGCCTAGCGTCGGGCTCGCGGTGCCGAACGCGCCCGTCAGCGAGATCTTCGGGAAGAACGCCGCGCGCGCCGCGCCGATGTTCGCGTTCGCGGCCAGCAGCGTCTGCTCGGCCTGCATCACGTCAGGACGACGCGTGAGCAAGTCCGACGGCAACCCGGCCGGCACGTCCGTCAGCAGGTTCTGCGCGTCGAGCGGCATGCCCGCCGGCAGGTCGTCCGGCAGCGGCTCGCCGATCAGCAGCACCAGCGCGTTCAGCGCTTGCGCGCGGGCACGGGCCTGCGCCTGCTGGTTCGCGAGCGCCGTCTCGACGACCGTCTGCGCCTGACGCAGCTCGAGCTCCGAGCCCGTACCGTTGTCGAACTGCAGCTTGGTCAGGTCGTAAGACGCCTGCGCGGTCTTCAGCGTGTCCTCCGTGACCTTCAGCAGGTCATCGGTCGACAGCAGCGTCAGGTATTGATCGGCCACCTGTGACACCAGCGAGATCTCCGACGCCTGCCGTGCGTATGCGGTCGACAGGTATTGCGCGAGCGCCTGATCCTTCAGGCTCTGCACGCGGCCGAACAGGTCGAGCTCCCACGACGCCGACAGTCCGACGTTGTAGGTGCGCGAAATCAGCGGCTGGCCCGTCTGCGATACACCGGCCGGGAAACGCTGGATGCTGCCCGTGCCCGTACCATCGAGCGTCGGGAACAGCCCCGCACGCGTGATCTGGTACTGCGCGCGCGCCGCCTCGATGTTCAGCACCGACACGCGCAGGTCGCGGTTGTTCTTCAGCGCGATCTCGATCAGCCGCTGCAGGCGCGGATCGACGAAGAACTCGCGCCAGCCGATGGCAGTCGCCGCCTGGCCGTTCGCGCTGCGCGCGCCGGCCGCGCCCGGCTGCGTCGCGTAGACGCCGCCGGCCGGGTACGCCTGCGCGACGGGTGCGTCGGGCCGCTTGTAATGCGGCGCCATCGTGCAGCCCGTGGCAAAGAGCGCGACTGCGATTGCAGTCAAAGCGTGTTTTTGCATCATCACTGTCCCTTGTTGCCTTCGTCGCCGTTGCCCGGCTTCTCTTCGTGGTGCGAGTGCTCCTGAGCCAGGCGCAGCGCCTCGTCGACGTCTTCCTTCTCGCCGCTGAAGATCGCACGGATCTTCACGAAGAACATCGGGATCATGAAGATCGCGAGGAACGTCGCCGTGATCATCCCGCCGATCACGCCCGTACCGATCGCGTGCTGGCTGGCCGAACCCGCGCCGTTGCTGATCGCGAGCGGCATCACGCCGAGAATGAACGCGAGCGACGTCATCAGGATCGGACGCAGCCGCAGGCGCGCCGCTTCCAGCGCGGCCTCGATCGGCCCCATCTTCTCCGTCTGCTGCAGTTCGCGTGCGAACTCGACGATCAGGATCGCGTTCTTCGCGGACAAGCCCACGGTGGTCAGCAGGCCGACCTGGAAGAACACGTCGTTCTCGAGGCCGCGCATCGTGGCCGCGAGCAGCGCACCGATCACGCCGAGCGGCACGACCATGATCACCGAGAACGGAATCGACCAGCTTTCATACAGTGCCGCGAGACACAGGAACACGACGAGGATCGAAATCGCGTACAGGATCGGCGCCTGCGAACCGGACTGGATTTCCTGGAACGACAGGCCCGTCCACGAGTAGCCGATACCGACCGGCAGCTTCTTCGCGAGCGTTTCCATCGCGGCCATCGCCTGACCGGTCGACTTGCCCGGTGCGGCCTGACCCTGGATTTCCATCGCCGACACACCGTTGTAGCGCTCGAGCTTCGGCGAACCGTACGTCCAGTGACCGGTCGCGAACGCGCTGAACGGCACCATCCCGCCCGACCCGTTGCGCACGTACCAGATGTTCATGTCTTCCGGCGTCATCCGGAATGGCGCATCGGCCTGCACGTACACCTTCTTGATCCGGCCGTCGGTGTCGAGGAAGTTGTTCACGTACTTCGACGCCCATGCGATCGAGAACGTCTGGTCGATCGCATCCGCCGTCACGCCGAGCGCATTCGCCTTCTCGCGGTCGATGTTCACCTTGTACTGCGGCGTATCGTTCAGGCCGTTCGGACGCACACCCTGCAGCGTCGGGTCCTTCGATGCCATCCCGAGCAGCTGGTTACGTGCGGCCATCAGCGCGTCGTGGCCGAGACCGGCGTTGTCCGTCAGCTCGAAGTCGAAGCCGGCGGCCGTACCGAGCTCGGGAATCGACGGCGGGTTGAACGGGATCACGAGCGCGTCCTTGTAGCTCCCGTAACGCCCGAACATCCGCCCGATCAGCGCCTGCACCTTCTGGTTCGCATGCTGACGCTGCGAGTAGTCCTTCAGGCGGACGAACACGAGACCCGAGTTCTGGCCGCGACCCGCGAAGCTGAAGCCGTTGACCGTGAACGCCGATTCGACGATTTCCTTCTCGTCCTTCAGCAGGTAGTCGGAAATGTTCGCGAGCGTCTTCGCGGTCGTTTCCTGCGTCGAACCCGACGGCGTCTGCACGATCACGAACATCAGGCCCTGGTCTTCATCGGGCAGGAACGACTTCGGCAGGCGCACGAACAGCAGCCCGACCGCGACGATCACGACCAGATAGATGATGAGCCAGCGGCCCGAGCGCTTGATCACGTGGTGCACGCCGACGTGGTACTTGTCGCGGCTGTTGTTGAACGTGCGGTTGAACCAGCCGAAGAAGCCCTTCTTCTCCTCGTGATGCCCTTGCGGGATCGGCTTGAGGATCGTCGCGCACAGGGCCGGCGTCAGAATCAACGCGACCAGCACCGACAGCACCATCGCCGACACGATCGTCAGCGAGAACTGACGATAGATCGCACCGACCGAGCCGCCGGAGAACGCCACCGGCACGAACACCGCCGACAGCACGAGCGCCACGCCGACGAGCGCGCCGGTGATCTGGCCCATCGCCTTGCGGGTCGCCTCCTTCGGCGACAGCCCCTCTTCCGCCATCACGCGCTCGACGTTCTCGACCACCACGATCGCATCGTCGACCAGCAGGCCGATCGCGAGCACGAGGCCGAACATCGACAGCGTGTTGATCGAGAAGCCGACCATCGACATGATCGCGAACGTACCGAGCAGCACGACCGGCACCGCGATCGTCGGGATGATCGTCGCCCGCAGGTTCTGCAGGAACAGATACATCACGAGGAACACGAGCACGATACCTTCGAGCAGCGTCTTGACCACTTCCTCGATCGACAGCTTCACGAACGGCGTCGTGTCGTACGGATACTTCACGACGAGGCCGTGCGGGAAGAACGGTGCGAGCTCGTCGATCTTCGCGCGCACGGCCTTCGCGGTCGCGAGCGCGTTCGCGTTGGTCGCGAGCTGGATACCGAGTGCCGCGGTCGGCTGACCGTTGTACTTCGTGTCGAAGTTGTAGTTTTCGCCGCCGAGGCCGATCTGCGCGACGTCCTTCAGGCGAACCTGCGAGCCGTCCTGGTTGACCTTCAGCAGGATGTTGCCGAACTGCTCGGGCGTCTGCAGCAGCGTCGATTCGGTGATCGTCGCCTGCAGCACGGTGCCCGGCGTGGCCGGCGTGCCGCCGATCTGGCCGCCCGCGATCTGCACGTTCTGCGCGGTGATCGCCGAGCTGACGTCGACCGGCGTGAGGCCGTAGTTGGTCAGGCGGTTCGGGTCGAGCCAGATCCGCATCGCGTACTGCGAGCCGAACAGCGTGACGGTACCGACGCCGTTCAGCCGGCTGATCGGGTCCTTTACGTGCGACGCCACGAAGTTCGCGAGGTCGTACTTGTTCATGCTGCCGTCTTCGGAGTTGAAGGCGAGCACCAGCAGGAAGCTGCTGCTCGACTTCGTGACCGACAGACCGAGCTGCTGCACGACCTGCGGCAGAACCGGCGTCGCGAGCGACAGCTTGTTCTGCACCTGAACCTGCGCGATGTCGGCGTTGGTGCCCGGCGCGAAGGTCAGCGTGATCGTTGCGTTGCCCGAGTCGTCACTCGTCGACGACATGTACAGGAAGTTGTCGAGACCGCTCATCTGCTGCTCGATCACCTGCGTCACCGTGTCTTCCACCGTCTTCGCGGAAGCGCCCGGATAGTTCGCGGTGATCTGGATCGATGGCGGCGCGATCGTCGGATACTGCGAGATCGGCAGCGTGAAGATCGCCGCAACCCCGGCCAGCATCAGGATGATGGCGATCACCCACGCGAAGATCGGGCGATCGATAAAAAACTTTGCCATGAAACAGGCTCCCTGTTATTGCGCGCTCGACGCGGCGGCAGCACTCGCCGGCGCGGCGCCCGATGCGGCGGCACCGGAAGCGGCAGCGGCGCCGGACCCGGCGGCGGCCGGCGCGGCGGGGGCAGCG